>JALONU010000109.1 GCA_025454775.1 Bacteroidales bacterium
GTGCAGCTTAAGAACGCCATTGATGCAACAATAGAACTAGGCGGAGTTAACTACGTATTCTGGGGAGGAAGGGAAGGATATATGAGCCTTCACAACACCGATATGAAGCGTGAGCTCGAACACATGGCAATGATGCTTACACTGGCACGCGACTACGGAAGAAAAAAAGGCTTCAAGGGAACATTCCTGATCGAGCCCAAGCCTATGGAACCATCGAAGCACCAGTATGATTATGATGCAGGGACTGTGGTTGGATTTCTGCGCCATTACGGCCTCGACAAGGATTTCAAGCTTAATGTTGAAGTGAACCACGCCACTCTTGCAGGACATACTTTTGCTCACGATCTGCAGGTAGCTGCAGATGCAGGAATGCTTGGAAGCATTGATGCCAACAAGGGTGATTACCAGAACGGATGGGATACCGATGAATTCCCGACCAGCGTATACGAAATTACTGAAGCCATGATGGTTATTCTCAGGGCCGGAGGATTCAAAAATGGAGGCATTAATTTCGACGCCCACATAAGAAGGAATTCCACTGATCCTGAAGATATCTTCATCGCTCACGTCAGCGGTATGGACACATTTGCACGTGCCCTGCTGATCGCTGACAAGGTTCTCAACGAGAGTGATTACCTGGCAATGAGGAAGAAAAGGTATGCATCATTCGACAGGGGACCCGGGAAAGATTATGAAAAGGGAAAGCTTACCCTTGTGAAACTGCGCGAACTTGCCCTTAAGGGAGGTGAACCAAAGGTGATAAGCGGTAAACAGGAACTTTACGAGCAGCTGATAAACATGTATCTCTAAAATCACTCAGCCATGAAAGGCAGGATGGTGGTTGAAAAGCTCAGCAGGTTTGACTTCGGCACTACAGTCGATAAAATTGTGGCTGAGGCGGAACGGAGAGAATGGAAGATTCCTGCAGTTCACGACCTGCAACAGTCGCTTGCAAAATCGGGAAAGGATGTAAAATCCGTCAAAGTGATTGAGATATGCAAGCCTCAGTATTCAGGGAAGATGCTCGAACTGAACGATGAGAGGATCATGTCGGTGATGATGCCCTGCAGGATATCCGTTTATCTCAAGGATGACGGGAAAACCTACCTTGCATTGCTGAAAGGCGATGAAATGGCCGAAGGCCAGCCGCCTTCAATTGCTGAAATGATGAAGGCAGCCTCCGATGAAACTTTCGAAATAGTAAAGACTGTTTCGGACTAAGTTTCGTATTCAACTCAGTATTTTAACAATGGATTCCCTTTCGCTCTCGGTAAGGGAATCCATTTCATTTAAGGCCTGTTTTATTTTGGTCTTGAAATTCCAGCATGTCATCTGGCGGAGTGAGAGCTTTCTTGCAAACTCATAAGTAGAGACCTCCTCACTCCCCCTGCAGACATTCCAGGCAATAAAAAAAGCCTTGTGCAGGGGAAATTTACAGTTGTGAAAAATAGTGCCTGCAGCAGCTGATTCCTCGGTTTTGCATTTTGTGCAGCGTCTTGAGTGAGGAGTTTTGCCCCTGCAGTAGTTTGTATTGCCGCACTTCCTGCATACAAAACCTTCTTTCCACTTTGCCTCCGCCAGGAACTTCAGGCATTTCTCATCGTCCCTGAACATTTCTTCAAGCTCGTATGCACCCGGATCCGTTTTGAAAATTCGGCTCACTTTCAGAATTTTACCCTGCAAAGGTAAAAATATTCAGGTGATAATAAAAAGATTTAAGTGATACTATTGCGATTTATCATTTTCATTGTATCTTTGCATCCAAATAAAGGATATGGAACTTCCCGAGATCAATAAGAGATATTCAGAACTGGCTGAAACAGGCTGCTGCCTGTCGTGCGGAGGTGCGATAAATTACTCCGATCCGCGCAGCGGGGAGACCTGTGTTGACCTTGGCAGCGGAAGAGGCACTGATGTACTCAGGCTGGCAGACCGCTGGAGAAGATAAAACTGGAAAACAGCGTTGCTGATCTTGTGATATCGAACTGCACCATAAACCATTCTTACGATAAAGTTGCCGTATGGAATGAAATATACAGGATACTTAAGGCAGGCGGAAGGTTTGTTGTCAGCGATATATATTCAACAGAAAAAGTACCTGATGAATTCAGGAATGATCCGGTTGCAGTGGCAGAGTGCTGGGCCGGTGCAGTAACACGTGAAGAATACCTGCTGCAGCTCGAAAAAGCAGGTTTCGAGAAAATAAAGATCATTGAAGAATCTGAGCCTTATGCCAAGGGGAAAATAAAAGTTTCCAGCTGGACTGTGACCGGGAAGAAACCCGGCTGCAAAGGCTCATGCAGAAATTAGTCGTAAAAAATAAATCAAATAAATATGAAAAGGATAATTTTGATATCAGGTCTGCTTGCGGTTTTTACTTTGAAAACCGTCATGGCTGAAGGTCCCTCGGTAAAGGAACCCGGAACCTCCAAGGCAGGTTCGGTGGTATACCTGACAAATGAAACCTTCAAGAAGCAGGTGTTCAACTATACGGTGAACAAGGACTGGAAGTATGAAGGCACGATGCCGGCGATCATAGATTTTTATGCCGACTGGTGTGCGCCCTGCAGGCAGCTCTCCCCGGTGGTTGAAGAACTGGCCCGGGAATATGCAGGTAAGCTTGTTGTGTACAAGGTTGATACAGAGAAGGAAAGACAACTTGCTCAGAGCCTTGGAGTTACCAGTCTGCCAACCCTGCTCTTCATACCGGCTAAGGGGAAGCCGCAGGTGGCTACGGGAGCGCTCCCTAAAAGCGTTCTGGTAAAAGCAATTAATGAAGTATTACTCGTTAAATAGATTTTCAATGAAAAGTGTCATCAGAAAGAAGGTATCTGTCTCAACGACAAAAACAGCCCAGTGCTGTGCAAAAACATCTAAAACCGTAGCGGGCTGCCACGACTGAAAACGTGCACTGGTCAAAGTACAATATTTTCTCTGCAATAAGGGATTCAGGGAATTACTTCATTCTCAATCCGCTGACCGGAAGTGCTGACGTGCTGAGCCCTCGGGAAGCGAGCCTTGCCGGAATGCTGCAAAAGGGTGAGAGCGTTTCCGATGCAGATTTCCTGAACGAGTTTATTTCGAAAGGATATCTTATTGACGAAGAGCAGGAGAAAAAGCTTTATCGTTCAAAATACCTTGATTTTTCCGATAACCGCGAAAAAGACGAGATACAGATCTTCCTGGTAACGAATTACAGCTGCAATTTTGCCTGTTCATATTGCTACCAGGACCAGTACGTCTTCCCGGGTAAGGAACTTACCAGGGAAATGACTGATGCATTTTTCAGCTATATCGGGCGTGAGTTTGCAGGCAGGAAAAAGTATCTGACAATCTTCGGCGGTGAGCCGCTGCTTCCTTCACCCCGTCAGAAAGAGATATTTACCTATATCATCGAAAGGGCAAACCTGGCAGGGCTGGAGTTGTGTTTCGTAACTAACGGCTACGAACTCGAAGAGTATGTCCCTCTTTTGCGAACAGGAAAGATACGTGAGATTCAGGTTACACTCGACGGAACAAAGACTGTTCACGACAGCCGCCGCTACCTGAAAGGCGGATCCGGTACTTTTGAAAAGATCGTCAGGGGAGTGGATGCCACGCTTGAGAACGGGCTGCCGGTCAACCTGAGGGTTGTGGCAGACAAGGGCAACATTAATGACCTCCCGTCGCTGGCCGCCTTTGCAATCGAAAAAGGCTGGACAGGCAGCAACCTATTCAAGACTCAGATAGGTCGCAACTATGAGCTGCATCACTGCCAGTCTGATCCTGAGCTCCTCTTCAGCAGGATCTCCCTATATGAAACCATTTACGGGCTTGTAAAGCAATTCCCGTATATAACTGAATTCCATAAGCCGGCATATTCCGTGGCAAAATTCCTGTCAGAGAATGGTTCTTTGCCTGATCCGTTATTCGATTCATGTCCGGCATGCAAGACCGAATGGGCTTTTGATTATACAGGCAATATCTATTCCTGTACGGCAACCGTCGGCAAGGAAGGAGAGTCTCTAGGAACATTTTATCCTTCTGTAACAAAAAAGGAAGACATTATAGAAAGGTGGCAGGACAGGGATGTGACCACTATACCTGAATGCCATGATTGCCCGGTTCAGCTTGCCTGCGGAGGAGGCTGCGGTTCAGTGGCAAAGAACAGAACGGGTGAGATCGGCTCTCCCGACTGCAGGCCTGTGAAAGAACTTCTGGAACTCGGTTTTGCATCATATTTTGATAACGATAAATAAGAACATTAAAAATTACGGCTTAAAATGAAAGAGATCAATGCATCTGATTTTGAGAAGGAAGTATTGAACGGCGGCAAGGTCATCCTGGATTTTTATTCAACCGAGTGTCCTCCCTGCGAAGCCCTGGCTTCAAAATTCGAAGACCTGTCTCACCTTTACGGAAATGATATCAGGTTCCTGAAGATTTTCAGGCAGGGTAACAGGGAGCTTGCAGAAAAGCTGGGCGTGAAGTCTTCACCAACTCTTCTTTTTTTCGCTAACGGCAATGAAATTGCAGGACGACTTGGCGGCGGGATCAAAAAAGGAGAGATAATATCAAGGCTTGATTCAATGCTTCCTGCGAAACGGGTTGCAGAAATAAAATCAGGTATAAAACGGACCGTTTCTGATTTCGATGTGATAATTCTCGGTGCAGGACCCGGCGGGCTGACCGCAGGACTCTACCTGTGTCAGGCCAAGATAAATACAGTTCTGGTAGACATCTCGCTTCCCGGCGGTCATGTGTCGACTACCCACGAAGTCTCAAACTACCCCGGTTTCATAGATCCGCAGCCGGGATATCTGCTCTCACACAATATGAGTGAGCAGACTAAGCTTTGCGGTACTGTATATAAGGTTGCGGTTGATATTACCAGCGTCGACCTCATCAGAAAAGAGGTGGTAATTGATGAATTTGAGACTGTAAGGGCAAAAAAGATAATAATTGCAACAGGTACTACACCGAATCTTACCGGAGCTCCCGGTGAAAAGGAGTTTAAAGGGAAAGGTATTTCCTATTGTGCAACCTGTGATGCAAAATATTACGAAGGAAAGGATGTGGTTGTAATAGGGGGAGGGAACTCTGCTGTTGAGGAATCGGAATACATAACAAGGTTTGCGGCGAAACTCACAATGGTTCATCAGTTCGACAAGCTGACCGCCAATAAGCAGGCCCAGGAGAAGATCCTCAAAAATCCTAAGGTCAGTATACTTTTCGAAAGCGAACCGAGGTCGTTCACCAGGGAAGGCGAGAAGATAATAACAACGGTTGAGAATCTCAAAACCCGCAGTGTAAGCCGGCTGGAAAGTGACGGGATCTTCATTTTCATCGGTTTCAGGCCTAACCTGGGGATGATCAAAGACAAGCTGGAGCTCGACCAGTGGGGATACATCAGGACCAATGAAGATATGCAGACGAACATACCCGGTGTTTATGCAGTGGGTGATGTAATAAGCAAGAAGTACCGGCAGATCACAACTGCTGTGGCAGACGGGACGATAGCAGCAATGGCAATAGCCAAAGAGCTTGACTAAAGCTGCGAAGTGACAATCTCAAACTTCGGGGGATTGGCTATGCTTTTCTTGACCTTGCAAAGCTCTGCCACATGAACGAGTGATGCCTTGTATTTCTCAGGGAAATCAGGAGGCAGTTTAATATCAAGTTTAATATTCACCGGCAGCCCGGTTTCCTTATCCCACTCATGTGTCTGGATGATCCGTATCCCTTCAGCAGGGATCTGCCTGTTATCACAGAATGATTTGACATAGATCCCTGCGCAGGTGCCTATTGATGCCAGGAACAGGTCGAACGGAGCCGGTGCAGAATTTCCTCCTCCATTGTCGGTCGGCTGGTCTGTAATTATCCTGTGTCCGTGTGTATGAGCAGTGATGATCTTTCCTCCGTCAAAAGTTATTTCCATAATATTTTAATTTTATCGTTCAGGTAAGCAGGCGGGAATATTTCCTATGCAATCTTAATGTTTTTCCCGGTAATATAATATGTCAGAGTTAAGGTCTGTATGCTATCATCAGGAAAACATCGTAATCTGATCTTCCTGTTGCGGAGTTTTCTTTTCTTATGGTGAAGCATTTACCGGCGGAGACGTTTGCGAAACCATTGTTCCTGAGCCTGTCGGCCAGTTCTCCGGTGTCAAATCCCCTGTGGCCAGTAAATCCTTCTCCGTGGAATGAACCGTCTTCGGGATATAGATCGGCAATTGCCAGGTAACCTCCGGGAAGTAGTATATGAAAAAACTTATGCAGTATCAGATCGAGGTTCATGACATGGTGGAGTACCATCTGCGTGATGACCAGGTTGAAGTTTGCACCTGTCCATTCATCTTTTTCAAGATCGAAAAGGACAGGCTTCAGGTTGGACGTGCCTGAAGCGCCGACCTTTTCATTCATTACTTTCACCATGCCGGGGGAGCTGTCGACCATGACTATCTCTTTCAGGTGATGCCTGAGGAGTAAGCTTGTAATCCCACTTCCCGCTCCGAATTCGAGAGCGGTCATTTCTCCCGTCAAGTGGATCTGCCTGAGCAGCTGGCTTACAATTGCAGCCGACCGTTCCTCGTGCATCTTGTTCTGGTCCCAGCCGGCTGCCTTAATGTCAAATTCGTTCATCTGTTACTTCTTCAGTACGGTCTTAAGTACTTTTTCCTTGTCGAGTTTCTTCGTGCAGAAGAACCAGTCGTAGCATTTCATATCTTCCTTGCCTTCCATCCTGTTTTTTGCCACTCCGCAGGAACCGGCAGGAGGCACTATTACATCGTCGCCGGGTCTCCAGTCGGCAGGAAGGGCTACTGAAAATGCATCGGCGGTCTGCAGTCCGATGAGGACCCTGTAGAGCTCATCGAAATTCCTGCCCAGACTGAGGGGATAATAAATAATTGTACGGATAATGCCTTTGGGATCGATGAAGAAAACAGCTCTCACGGCTTTTGTAGAACTCTCTCCAGGCTGAAGCATACCATATGTCCTGGCAACTTCCATGGTAATATCTTCTATCAGGGGGAAATTGACCTCAACGTTCTTCATGCCTTTGTATTCGATCTTTTCCTTGATGGTCCTCAGCCATGCAATATGACTATAGAGTCCGTCGACGGAGAGTCCCACAAGCTTGCAGTTTGCTTCATTGAACTGTTTTTCCATGCTTGCAAAAGTCATGAATTCCGATGTACATACCGGTGTGAAGTCGGCAGGATGGCTGAAGAGTATCACCCAGCTGCCAGAGTAATCTGAAGGGAAGTTTATTTCTCCCTGTGTTGTAACGGCCTTGAATTCAGGCGCCTTGTCCCCTATCCGGGGCATTGCATAAGATGTATTTTCGCACATGGTATAAATTGTTTTGGTTAATAATTATTTCCTTCTTGCAAGCATAAGGTCGAGGTCTTCCTTCAGTGCAGCAAGATCTTCCTCATGTTCAACTTCATCGGAAAGTATCTGCAGGATGATGTCATATGTAACAGGATCGCCCTCCCTTGTTAAGTCGAGGAGTTTGCTGTAGGTCCTGATAGCGCACTGTTCTCCCTTTATGTTCTGGTCGAGAATCTCACCGACGAAGTGGTCGACAGGCGCATCGTATCCGCAATTGGTCAGTTTGAACCAGTCCTGAGGGGTAAGTATTGGTGTTCCCCCAAGCTGTACGATCCTGGTGACCAGTAGAGTTGCATGTGTCAGTTCTTCTGTAGCATGAAGGTCGAGTTCCGAGATAACGGCGTCCTTCATGGGACCTTTTACCACTTTGGCTCCGATCCAGTACTGGTAGTAGGCCAGCCACTCGTCGGCCAGCGCCTTGTTCAGAAGGTTGATTAATTCATCAACGTTCATCTTGACGATTGATCTTCCGATTTCTGCCATTGTTTGAATTTTTAGGTTTATATATAAGGTAAATAATTCTTCCCTTGAAGAATGTGCCGGCAAGGCCTGCCAGCAGTAACAGGATTTTAATTACAGGATCATTGGTTGCGAATGAGTATGTGAGGACTATTGCAAGCCACATGACAAGTATGGCGAGTGTCATAATGTACGGGTAGCCGGGGCCATGTTTCCCGCTGAGGTAGGTTCCTGTGAGTTTATTGCTTATCAGCTTGTTATAAAGGGCGGGAGAGCTTTTCAGGAGCAGTCCGGCAGTAATTATGAAGAATGGGGTTGAAGGGAGGACGGGGAGGAAGACTCCTGCAACACCTATTGTAAATGTCAGTATGCCTGCTGCTATTAAGATGGGGTTTGTCATTTTGTCTCTTTGCCATCTCTGGTGAATTCTCCCATTATCTGGACCTTATATTCTTTGATGGTGAAGTTTGGTATTTTCTTTTTTCTGAAGTAGTTTTCAAGGAGTTTATCAAGGTCATCGTCGAAATAGTCTTCTATCTTTTCAGAGTCTTCGCAGTACAGATGGTGGTGTTTTTCCTTAACGGCGTCATATCTGATTGCGTCGTCGGAGGTTTTAATTTTATGTATTATTCCTTTTTTGGCGAAGGTATCGAGGATTTTATAGACTGTTCCGTATGGGACATTGGGAAGGTTCAATCTGATATAGTCGATAACATCGTCGACCGTAGGGTGGAATTCGAGGGTCATTATTACTTCGAGGACTGCAGTTCTCTGTGGAGTGACCCTGAGGTCATTTTCCATCAGGATTCTAATAACTTCTTTATTAGCCATCGTTTAGAAGTGTTTACCGGATTTGAACGATAATTACAAATATAAAAAATTCAGAATACAAATATTATCATATGATATTAAATATTAGATAAGAATAAATATTAAAAGAATGTACATATTAAAAGAATGTGAAATATATAAGAATGAACATATTAAAAGAATTAAGATATTATATAATGTAAAAGATCAAAAGAGAATAAAGATTAAAAAATAATAAAGATCAAAAGAAGATAAAGATCAAAAGATAATAATTCTCTACTAATAATCATTCTAAATAAGAATGACACTAAAACGTAAATTTTTTAGGACCTAATGTTAATATATTAATAGTGTCCGATTAATTTTAAGGAGATTATTCGCTTCTCACAGAATCTCATTATCCTATCACATATTATCCGGATACTAATTATAATATATACAACATCTAATTCCACATACCACTTATTTTTGTTTCTTTTGCATTATACTTAAACCGCTGTATGACAACCCGAAGACAGTTCATCAAAATCTCAGCAGCCGGAGCAGGAGCACTCACCCTCGGAGCAGGAGCCCTCAGTGCAATGAAATGGATACCTTCCCCGGGGATGCCTGACTCACTCAATGACAGCCTGACAAGAACACCGACATACTGTGAGGTGTGTTTCTGGAAATGCGCAGGCTGGGTATATAAAAACCAGAAAGGCGATATCTGGAAAGTGACCGGGAACGACGACGACCTCAACTGTAACGGCCGCCTTTGTCCGCGGGGAACAGGCGGCATAGGGATGTATCATGATGAGGACCGGCTTAAAACTCCCCTGATCAGAACCGAAGAAAGAGGCAAGCAATCTTTCCGCGAAGCTACCTGGGATGAAGCATTCACCTACATCGCGGAGAAGATGAAGAAAATTGCAGTGGAACACGGACCCGAATGCGTGGCCCTCTTTACACACGGCTCCGGAGGGAAGTACTTCGGCGACCTTCTGCAGGCCTTCGGGTCAACAAACATCGCAGCACCATCCTACGCCCAGTGCCGCGGCCCGAGGGAAGTAGGTTTCATGGCTACCTTCGGCGAAGCACTCGAGTCACCTGAACCCACAGATATAAGGGATACCAGATGCCTGGTGCTCATAGGATCCCACCTGGGTGAGAATATGCATAACGGCCAGGTACAGGAAATGTCCGACGCAATAGATAAGGGCGCTGTGATAATTACAGTCGATCCGCGGTTCTCAACCGCTGCCGGGAAATCAAAGTACTGGCTTCCCATTAAACCCGCAACCGACATAGCCCTGCTGCTTTCATGGATACATGTTATAATTTCGGAAGAATACTATGATAAAAAGTATGTAGAGAAATATACCTATGGCTTTAAAGAGCTTGAAGAGGCAGTAAAAAACTACACCCCTGAATGGGCATACGGCATTACAACAATAGCCCCCGATCTGATCAGAAAAACAGCCAGGGAAATGGCTAATGCCGCTCCTGCCGTTATAGTCCATCCGGGAAGACATGTAACCTGGTATGGTGACGATACACAGCGCTCCAGGGCGATCGCCATCCTGAACGCGCTACTCGGAAGCTGGGGCAGGAGAGGAGGGTTTTTCAGACCGGAAACTTTTGAACTGCCTTCCTACCCTCATCCTGAATTCCCCGAGCCAAAAAGAACATGGAGAACAGCTTATCCCGGCAAGTATGTCCTCGCCGATCTTGCACTGGCTAACGGGATTTGCGACGCCACAATTCCTGTAACGACACGCGACTGTAATTTCAAGGGGTGGATTGTCAACGGGACCAACCTTATCGAAACCCTGCCGAACCAGAAAAACACTATAGAGGCAATACAGAACCTCGACCTCATGGTCGTCATCGATACTATGCCAATGGAAATCACAGGCTGGGCTGACGTTGTGCTTCCTGAATGCACCTATCTCGAAAGGTACGACTCAATTCGCACAGGTCCGCATCGTCTGCCGCAGATAGCGCTGCGAATGCCGGCTGCTGAACCGAAATACAATTCAAAGCCGGCATACTGGATGGCCAGGCAGCTGGCCATTAAGCTGGGACTGGAAGCATATTTCCCCTATGAAAAGCAGGAGGACCTGCTCGACTGGCAGCTGAAGGAGGTCGGATCCTCATTGGAGGAAATGAAGAGGATCGGTGTCAAAACATTCCCGAGAAAATACGGTGACCTGTATTATGCCGATGATGAGAATGTTGAGTTTTACACAAATACAGGTAAGATTGAACTCTATTCCTCTTCTTTTGCTAATGAAGGCTTTGATCCGGTACCTGTCTATACACAACATCCGGAGCCACCTCCGGGATATTACAGGCTGATTTACGGAAGAGCACCGATGCATACTTTCAGCAGGACATCCAACAACCCGAACCTCCACGACCTTATGGATGAGAATACTCTTTGGGTAAATCCCAAAGTGGCAAAGGAATGGTCGCTGGGCAACGGACAACCGGTGTTTCTAATTAACCAGGACGGTGTGAAAAGCCAGTTCCCGATAAAGGTCAGGGTAACCGAAAGGATAAGATGGGATTCAGTTTACATGGTACATGGTTTCGGCCATGCCGAGAAGAAGCTTACAAGGACGTACGGAAGGGGAGCCAGTGATACAAAATTGATAACGAATGTTATGATCGATCCTATTATGGGAGGGACCGGCATGAGA
>JALONU010000110.1 GCA_025454775.1 Bacteroidales bacterium
TCCTTCGTGTGAACTTTGTGTGCCTTGGTGGTAGAAAAAATGCAACAAAGACACAAGCGTCATAAGGATCACTAAGTAAATAAATTATAACTTTAACCGCAGAACAGGTATACTCATAAATATAAAGCAATGACAAGGAATTTAAGGTTTTACGGATTTATGATTTTGATGGCGGTTCTGGCAGGTTCATGTACCAGCAAAACGGCTATACAGGAAGAAGATCTTTTTACTCCTGCTTTTACAAGCGACATCGAATCATTCAGGGCTTATAAATACCCCGAGTGGTTCCGCGATGCAAAATTCGGCATCTGGGCACACTGGGGCCCCCAGGCAGTTCCCCGGCAGGGCGACTGGTATGCCAGGAAGATGTATGAATCGGATACCTATAACCGGCAGACAAACCAGCCGACAGGCAAACCATCACGCGAGTACCTCTATCATGTTGAGCATTACGGTCATCCCTCAAAGTTCGGGTATAAGGATATCATTCCCCTGTGGAAACCAGAAAGATGGGATCCTGAGAAACTTATGGCGCTTTATAAACGTGTAGGGGCAAAATACTTCGTCAGCATGGCTAGCCATCACGATAATTTCTTCCTCTGGGACTCAAAGATCCACAGGTGGAACTCTGTTCAGATGGGCCCCATGAAGGACGTGGTCGGGCTGTGGCAGCAGGCAGCAAAAAAAGAAGGACTGAGGTTCGGCGTCTCAGAACACCTGGGAGCCAGCTATACCTGGTTTCAGCCAAGCCACCGGTCCGATCCTTCAGGTCCGCTTAAGGGTGTTCCCTACGACGGAGCCAATCCCGAATACCAGGACCTCTATCATAAGCCTACAGCTCCCGACGACTTCGCCTGGCTTACAAAAGATCCGGAGAACCACCAGAACTGGCTGGCAAGTATAAAAGAGGTAATAGACCTTTACCACCCCGACCTTCTTTATTCCGACGGTGAACTCCCGTTCGGTGAGGTGGGAAGGACGATGCTTGCACATTATTACAACCAGGATATAATCAAGAACAACGGAAAGCTCGACGCGGTATACACCTGCAAGCATCTTATATCCGAAGGCAGGTGGGTCCGTGATATCGAACGGGGTGCAATGGATTCTGTCAGCGTTGATCCCTGGCAGACCGATACATCGATAGGTGACTGGTATTACAGAACAGGTCAGAAATACATGACAGGTTCAGAAGTCATCCAGATGCTCGTGGATATCGTCAGCAAGAACGGGAACCTGCTGCTGAATGTCGTTCAGACCCCTGAGGGCGACCTGGAGCAGGATGTACTCGACGTTCTTGAGGAGATAGCTGAATGGATACCGGCCAACGGGGAAGGTATATATGGAACAAGGCCATGGAAGATCTACGGTGAGGGGCCTTCGACAGTAAAGCAGGAAAGAGGCCGGTTTGGCGGAGTAAGGGATGTAAGGTCTTATACGTCGGAGGATTACAGGTTTACAATGAAAGGCAGTACTTTGTATGCTTTCTGTATGGAACCTCCCGAAAATGAATTCAGGATCATCTCCCTCGGGAAAACCGTAAATCCCGAAAAACGAAAGATCAGATCTGTTTCCCTGCTCGGAAGCGACATAAAGCCTGAGTGGGATCAGACTGACGATGCTTTGGTAATATCAAAGCCAGCTGACCTTCCCGGATGGAAAGTGGCGGGATTCAGGATTGAATTCAGATGATAGCCTTTAGCCAGGTTATCTCTGGTTTATCTTTATTTTGAAAGCCCAGGCATAGTTGCAGGAGCCCGGTCTCGACTTGTGCGAAGGATATGATATTGACAGTCCTGTTGCCGAGTCCCATTTCCAGGCAAGTTCTCCTTCAGCCCCAAGCATGGTTATCGCTGATCCTTCGACCGGGCGGACCGACTTCAGGTTGAAAGTTTCCCCCTGCCACTTCAGGAATATTGCGTACAGGTAATCTCCTTTTATGGTGAACCAGGCATCTCCTTCGTTGTGTGTATTCCAATAGCGTGTTCCGTAAATCGCTTCTCCGTTTACACGCAGCCATTTTCCAAGCTCCAGCAGGGGATATTGCTCGTAAACTGGAATTTCACCGGCAGCAGTGGGACCTACATTGATATCGAAGTTACCATTCCGGCTGACTCCCATTATAACCTTATCAATGAATTCCTTGGGCGTGAGACAATCCTCCGGATTGGTTTCACGGTTGTAACCGAATGTTTTTGCTATACCCTGCCAGTACGACCATTTGTGTGTCAGGAGCCCCTCATGACCCTTGTCGTAAACATATTCCACGTTGTAAAGATCGCCGTGCTTTCCCCTTTCGTCCTTGCCAAAACGGTCATTGACAAACACTTCCTGGTTCCTCTTTAGCGCTTCATTGTAATAATAAGCCACTACCTCCCTCATTTTCCAGAATGATTCAGGGTGGTCCCACTCCCCGTCGAAGTATATGAAATCGGGATGATAAAGATCTATGAGCTCTTTAATCTGCGGTATCATATAATCATCAACATAATTGTTCACCCTTTTCAGTCCGGCATAGGGTATTTCCTTACCCGTGTAGAGAGGATTATACCATTCATACAGGGAATAATATATTCCAACCTTTAGTCCGTATTTTCTTGCAGCAGCAAAATATTCTCCCAGCAGATCCCTTTCAGGTCCCATTTTCATGGCGTTCCTGTCGGTGTACTTTGTCGGCCAGAGACAAAAACCATCATGGTGCTTCGAGGTTATGAACATGTATCCTGCCCCCATCCTCCTGGCGAAGATCGCCCACTCTTCCGGGTCGTAGTTTTCAGCTTTCCATTCAGGGATGAAAGCGTCATAGGTCCTGCTGCCATAGGTTTCCTGGTGATATTTCATGGTCGGATTCTTGGGATCATTCATCCTTCGCATGTACCATTCAGCATAGGATACATCTCCCTCCCTCGGAGCCCATGCAGGAACCGAATAGACACCCCAGTGCATGCTGAGGCCTAGTTTTGCATCCTCGTACCACGATGGCATCCTGTGGCTGTCGAGCGATTCCCATGTGGCAGTGTAAACTTTCTTTTGCTGGGCTGAAACCTGTACCACTATTGCTGCAAGCAGAAAAAGGAGTAATCTTTTCATTTTGAATAGAGTTTACTTTGTTCCAAAAATAAGTTTTATACAGGCATTCACCAATTGACATTGAATTTTTTGCAGCCTGCACAGTTTTTTGTTACCTTAACGAGTGATTTAAAACGCAAAATCGGAATTATGGACCGGCGAAAACTTCTATTGCTATCAGGTATCCTGATCTTCGGATTCTTATCATTATCAGCACAAACCGGGATCAACTCCTTCTGTATCGAAAGTAAGAAAATCAATTCGGGCGGAATGTATGTTCTCGGAGGCTGGGCGCTGGCCAACATTGCATGGGGAGTATACGGATGGGCAAACTATACGGGGCAGTTAAGATATTTCAGCCAGATGAACGTGTTCTGGAATACAGTAAACCTGGCGATTGCAGGAATATCCCTCAGCAGCACCGGACAAATGGACTGTAATGTTCTTAGCCTCACCGAAGTGCTTGACCGTCAGATGAAGACCGAAAGAACTTTACTTTTGAACGCCGGTCTTGATGTTCTGTATATAGGCTCAGGGTTTGTGCTGAGGTACTTCGCAGGCAAATCGGAAAATAGATCAACACTCTTGAGAGGATATGGCAATTCAGTAATCATGCAGGGTGCATTTCTGCTCGTTTTTGATCTTGCATTCCGGCAGGTCCTTGTCAATCACAGGCCTTTATTGCCTGATAACCTGAGCTTATCCGTAACTCCCCAAATGACGGGATTTTATGCCTCTTTCAGTTTTTAGCATCATGAAGACAGAATCAATCAAAACTTATGTTTCTGCCATTATCGCAATGGCCCTTTTTCAGGTTATGAGTGCACAGGTGCTATCTCCCGGGAATAAACCGGAAATGATGTTCGGCGATACCTCCAGAACAGGTTTTCCCTTTTCAAAGGATCCTCATGTGATTCATTTCGGTGGGAGATACCTCTTGTATTATTCAATACCTGCCTACGCCGGTAAAGTAAATTCCATACCGGATTGGGGAATAGGGATCGCGGAGAGTACAGACCTTGTGAACTGGAAGAAATGCGGGGAGATAACACCTTCGGAAACATACGAGAAAATGGGACTTTGCGCTCCATGTGCGATTGTGATAGATGGAAGGGTGAACCTTTTCTACCAGACCTATGGAAACGGGCGCAACGACGCTATCTGCCATGCTGCTTCAGATGACGGAATAAATTTTACACGGAATGAAAGCAACCCGGTTTTCAGACCTGACGGAAGCTGGAACTGCGGGCGTGCGATCGATGCCGAGGTGACCTTCTTTAAAGGTAGTTATTACCTCTACTACGCCACTCGCGATCCTGATTATAAGATCCAGATGCAGGGGGTGGCTGTCGCCCCGGCACTTACTGATTTCGGACGTGATGATTGGAAAAACCTCTCGGTTGAAGGGCCGATATTAAAACCAGAACTGCAGTGGGAACAAGATTGCATTGAGGGCGCTTCGGTAATAAAAAAAGGGCGGAAGCTCTATATGTTTTATGCGGGAGCATACAATAATGCACCCCAGCAGGTTGGCGTGGCCGTAAGCAGGGATGCTGTCAGCTGGAAGAGGTTGTCGGAGTCCCCCTTCCTGGCAAACGGCAAACCCGGGGAATGGAACTCCAGCGAATCAGGGCATCCGCATATCTTTCGCGATCCTGATGGATCGACTTACCTGTTCTTCCAGGGGAATAACGATAAGGGGAAGACTTGGTATATTTCAAAGGTTCAGGTGAAGTGGAACAGGAAGGGACCTTATTTGAGACATCAGTAACACCAAAAGGATTGCTTCGGGGGTGTCTCGAACGTTAGTTTTAACCGCAAAGTACGCAAAGCCCGCCTTCGCTGCCGACTATGTAAAAGTTTCATCGTTCAGGGAAAGCTCCGGCGGGTAAATGAACGCAAAGGACGCAAAGTTAAGAGTTTGATAAATGACACTTTGCGCTCTTTGCGTAACACCGATAGCTATCGGGACTTTGCGATCTTTGCGGTTAATGGATTTTCTTTTTTGTGGCGTCCCCGAAGCAATCCCCTTAATGATGAACATATTGTACTTGAGGTTCGTGGTTGAATTTAATTTTATAACTTATCCCGTATTTATTCTATCCGAAACATGAAGATAAATCGAACTGTTTTTCTGTTGATTCTCATGATCTTTCTGATTCCGGAGTCGCTCTTCAGCCAGAAAATATACCTTTCCCCCTCAGGAAACGATACAAACACCGGAACTCTTGACAAACCCCTGGCATCTTTAACGGCAGCAAGGGACAGGGCCAGGCTGATCCGTGATCAGAATCCCCAGGGTCCTGTGGAAGTCATCGCCCTCGCTGGTGAATACCTTATGCTGCGGCCTCTTGAACTCGACGGCCGTGATGCAGGAACAGATGCATCTCCGCTGGTATTCAGATCAGAAGACGGGAGAAAGGCCGTATTCAGGGCAGGCATCGAAATAGAAGGCTTTGAAAAGCTGAACGATAACCTGTGGCGGGCTTTCGTTCCGCAGGTAGCATATTACGATTCATATTTCGAACAGTTATATGTCAACGGACGAAGGGCGGTGAGAGCTAGAAATCCCAACCAGGGATTCTTCCAGGTAAAGGGAGTCGAAGAGACTATTGCCGAGAAAGGATCCGGCAGGATGCCACAGGTGGCAGTTCAGAAGATACTTGTCGACACCGCAACCCTGATCGGAACGGATTCTTTCTCAGACCAGGACTATGAGGATGCCCTGGTAATTTTCTACCACAACTGGGATAATACAAGGAAGAGAATACTGAGTTTCAGCAAGTCACAGCCTGCATTCTTTATTGCAGGCGAGGGAATGAAACCCTGGAATCCCATAAACGCAAAATCAAGATGGCTGCTGGAGAACTACAGGGGAGCTCTCGATTCTCCAGGAGAGTGGTTCCTCGAAAGGTCAGGATACCTTTATTATATACCTCTTCAGGGGGAAACGCTGCAAAACACTGTATTCCATGCTCCGATCCTGAAAGAATTCATAAGGATATCGGGAGAGTCGCCTGATAGAAAAGTATGCAACATCAGGTTTGAGGATCTTGTCTTTTCGGTTGCCGGTTACCGGACGCCGGATGCCGGGAATGAACCTGCTCAGGCCGCTTCGCCTGCAGGAGCCGTGATCACCCTCGATTATGCCGATCACATCAGATTCTTCAATTGCGAAATAGCACATACCGGGACATATGGCATGTGGTTCCGGAGAGGCTGCAGTAACTGTATTGTGAACAAGTGTTACCTGCATGATCTGGGTGCCGGAGGGATCAAGATAGGAGAGACAGTTCTGCGGAACACTTTGAATGAAATAACAAACCACATCACCGTTGAAAACAATATTATCACCGATGCCGGCCATATCTTTCCCTGTGCAGTAGGCATAATCATCTTTCATGCCAGCGATAACAACCTGACCCATAATGACATATCAAATCTGAGATATTCCGGGATCTCCGTGGGATGGATTTGGGGCTATGCTCACAGTCCCTCAAAGAGAAACATAATCAGTTACAACCATATTCATCATCTCGGCTGGGGAGAGCTCTGTGACATGGGAGGTGTTTATACCCTCGGCGCCTCGGAAGGCACAATAGTTTCAGATAATGTCATTCACCATGTATATTCATACGATTACGGCGGCTGGGGTCTTTATACCGATGAGGGATCACAGGGTATAATCATGGAAAACAACCTTGTATATGCCTGCAAAAATTCAGGATTTCATCAGCATTACGGTAAAGAGAACATTATAAGGAACAACATTTTTGCGTCAAACATCAGAGCCCAGCTACAGGCGACAAGGGTTGAAGAGCATCGTTCAATATCCTTTACTAACAATATAATCTACTTCGACAGGGGAGCTCTTCTTACAAGCAACTGGCATAAATTCAACCTGCTATGCGATTACAACTGCTACTGGGATACCCGGACTAAGGACATCAGCTTTTCCGGGAAATCGTTTGAAGAATGGAAAAAAGAAGGGAAAGACCTCCATTCAATCATTGCGGATCCCCTTTTCGTTAATCCTGCGGAATGGGATTTCAGGTTTAAGAATCTCTCCGTGATACGGAAGATAAAGTTCAGGCCTTTCGATTATACCCAGGCCGGGGTGTATGGAAACGAACTATGGAAAGAAACTGCTGTTTTGGATCAGGAACTGGTAAGTAAATTCGATGAAATAGTCGAAAGAATGGAGTCTGGACAAAGAAGATAAGACTGGAAAGAAAGCTATCGGATGAGTTCTGTCTAATAATCAATCTTATGAAAAAGGTACTCGTGACCATCCTTTTGGTATTAGCGCCTTTTGCCCTGGTCACCTCTCAGCAGGAAAAGGTCAATCTTATTGTTTTCGGTGCACATCCCGACGACTGCGACGGCAGGGCAGGCGGAACTGCTATTGAGTTTGCAAAAAGAGGACATAACGTCCTTTTTGTTTCCCTTACCAACGGCGATGCAGGTCATTTCAAAGTCGGAGGTCCGCCCCTGGCAAATATCCGTAAGCTTGAATCGCATGAAGCTGGGAAGCGTTTTGGAGTGAAGTACCTGGTTCTTGATAACCATGACGGTAAACTCATGCCGACCCTGGAGGTCAGGGAGGAGATAATCAGGCTGATAAGACAATGGAATGCTGACCTCGTTATGGTACACAGGCCAAACGACTATCACCCCGACCACCGATACACTTCGATACTGGTCCAGGACGCTGCATATATGGTAATTGTTCCGAACATTGTTCCCGACACGCCTCCGCTGAAGAAGAACCCTGTCTTCCTTTATACTGAGGACAGGTTTGCAAAGCCCCAGCCTTTTTCTCCTGACATTGTTATTGATATTACTGATTCGTGGGATCAGAAGATGTATGCAATGTCGGCCCACGTTTCTCAGTTCTTTGAATGGCTGCCATGGACTTCCGGAACACTCGATCAGGTGCCCGAAGGAGAAGCTGCAAGACTTGAATGGCTGAAGAAGAACCGGGGCCCGGGACAAATAAGTGAAGAAAAAAGGCAGGCACTCATAAAATGGTATGGGGCAGAAAGAGGGAAGAAAGCAAGGGTCGCTGAGTCGTTTGAGATCTGCGAATATGGGAGAAGACCTTCCGATGAAGAGATAAAGAAACTATTTCCAATGATGGTAAAATGATTTTGAAGATGAAGCACAGCTTTTTTATTATCATTCTGGCTCTTACCTTGACTGGTTGCGATGACGCAAAGATAAAACCCTCGCAGCTCACCTGTGAATATATTAACAATCCGGCAGTCATTGAAGTTGCCAACCCCAGGTTTTCGTGGATCAACATAACTGAAGAGGGAGAGCGCGGTCAGAAGCAGACCGGCTGGCATATAAGGGTTGCTGAATCGAAGGAAGCTCTCATTGCCGGATCAAGCCTCGTATGGTCATATAAAAAACTGATTTCATCAAATTCAGTTAATGTCAGGTACGAAGGTCCTGCCCTTGAACAGGGCCGTAAATACTGGTGGCAGGTTCGTGTGTGGGACAAAAACCGGAATGTTTCGGAATGGAGTGATCCTGCTTTCTTCACCATGGGACTGACAGAACCTTCTGCATGGAAGGCTGAATGGATAGGGGCTCCATGGCAGGGAGAGGAAGCCCTTCCGAAACCTTCAAATCCAAATCTAAAACTGCCTGCCGAACTACCTCCGCCAGCACCTTTGCTGAGAAAAGAATTTAATGTTGAAAAGAAGGTTGCAAGCGCTGTTGCCTATACGACAGGACTTGGATATTTCGAGCTTTACCTGAATGGATCAAAGGTTGGAGAAGATGTGCTTGTTCCGAACCAGACCAATTACGGAAAACGTCCCGGCCTGCCGGAAGAAAATATCCCTCTTCCTGACAATTTCCGTGAGTACAGGGTTATGTATATGGCATATGATGTAACGGAAAAACTGAATCAGGGTGAAAATGTTGTCGGGTCCATCCTCGGCAACGGCTTTTATAATCCTGCAAAATACTGGTGCGGGGCATATGGAACACCACGGTTCCTCTTTCAGATGCATTTGACCTATGAAGACGGGAGTAACGAAATAATAGTCAGCGATAAGAGCTGGAAGGCCGCAAAGGGCCCGATCTTAATGGATATGGTCTATTATGGTGAGCATTACGATGCCCGCCTCGAAATGCCGGGATGGTGTTCACCCGGCTTCGATGATTCAGGCTGGCAGAATGCTGTGGTACGAAAGGCTCCCGCAGGGAAACTAACCGCTCATACGGCACAGACCGACAGGGTGATGGAAGTTCTTGATCCTGTGAAGATTGAAAAGCTTGAAGAAGGAAAGTACAAGATAGATTTCGGCCAGGAGATCTCTGGTTGGGTCCATATGAAGGATGTCACCGGGGAAGCCGGAAGAAAGATTGAAATAAAGTATCTGCAGCCATATTCACCAAACGGAGAGAACATCTATACAATGAAAGGAGGAAGCCCGGAGTCATATCATGCCAGGTTCACATGGTTCGTATTCAGGGAGGTGGAAATATCAGGCTGGCCGGGTGAGTACCGACGTTGAAACAACAGGTAAGTTCACCTCCTCAGAAAAGCTTCTCGAGGATATAAACAGGATCTGGTGGAGAAGCCAGACCGACAACATGCACGGGGGAATAGCCAGCGACTGCCCGAACCGGGAAAGGTCGCCATATACAGGCGACGGCCAGGTAGCCTGCGTAACGGTGATGCATAACTTCGATGCAAAAGCTTTCTACAGGAAATGGATTGACGACATCATCGGAGGTTCAAATGAAGAGACAGGCTATGTTCCGAACGGAGCTCCCTGGCAGCCCGGCTGCGGAGGTGGTGTGGCCTGGGGAGCAGCGATAAGCATTATGCCGTGGGAATTCTACCTGCACTATGGTGATGTTGATATTCTCAGCGACAGCTATGATGCCATGAAAGGCTATATCAGGTACATGCTCACATGGACTGATGAAAAGGGTATAATGTACTCTCAGGCCACGGGAAGAAATGGAAAGCCTCTCAGATGGCTGAACCTCGGAGACTGGGTCGCTCCGTCTGAGCTGCCTCCCGATAAAATGGTGCATACATTCTACCTCTGGAGATGCGCCGATATCACAGCTGAAACGGCAAGGATACTCGGAAAGAGAGATGAAGCTACCATATACAGGGAAATTGCGGACAGAACAAAGGCAGCATTCATGGAGGAATTCTGGGATGAGACGTCGGGAAGTTACGGGAAATACGGCGGTAATATCTTTGCCCTCAGAATGGGTGTCCCGGAAGAAAGAAAGGAACGGGTTATCGCAGCCCTTGAAGCCGGTATAAAAGCTAACGGCGGCCATCTCGACACAGGCATCTTCGGAACACAATTCTTTTTCGAGGTCCTTACTGAAAACGGCCTAAATGAACTTGCATTTGAGGCAATGAACAAAAGGACCATACCTTCGTACGGCTACTGGCTTGAGCAGGGAGCCACAACCTCCTGGGAACACTGGGACAGGGGAGGATCGGGTAACCATCCGATGTTCGGAGGAGGACTTGTCTGGCTTTACCGTAAGCTCGCCGGAATGAATACCGATCCAGCCCGGCCGGGATATAAGCATATTATATTCAGACCCCAGCCTCCGGAAGGTGTTGAATCAGCCGGATACTCAAACCTTACAGTTTATGGAGAGGCTGGTGTAAAATGGAGAAAAGAACCGGACAAATTTTTTATGGAAATATCTGTACCTGTGGGATCCGATGCCACTGTTTATGTTCCGGCAGAAAGTAAAAGATCGGTGAAGGAAAGCGGGATGAAGCCGTCCGGTTCAAAAGGAGTAAAGTATAAAGGAATGGAAGATGGTTGTGCCGTATATAAAACCAGTTCAGGACATTACAACTTCGAAAGCAGGTACTGAAATATAAAACAAGTAAAAGCTATGGATATTGATAAAGTCCTTAGTGTATCCTTGGTGATATCCTTTGCGCGCCTTGGTGGTAAAATTTTCAAACCACAAAGTATATTCTTCAGTTAAGAAATGTATCGAATTCTTAATAGTAGATTGTATGTCAGGTCCGGGATCATTGCAGCAGGATTGGCAGTAATAAACAATCCTAACCTGCAAGCAGTGGAACGCCCCAATGTAATACTTATCATTACCGACGACCAGGGTTACGGAGATTTCGGCTTCACAGGAAACCCGCATGTCAGAACGCCGGTGCTCGACAGCTTTGCCGGGGAGAGCATCCGTTTCAGCAACTTCTATGTGTGCCCGGTATCAGCTCCGACACGTGCTGCCCTGATGACCGGGCGTTATTCTCTAAGGACGGGGGTCAGGGATACCTATAACGGCGGTGCAATGATGGCTTCATCCGAAGTGACAATAGCCGAGATATTGAGATCAGCAGGATATGCTACCGGTCATTTCGGGAAATGGCACCTCGGGGATAACTATCCCATGCGGCCCATCGACCAGGGCTTCGATGAATCGGTGATGCACCTTGCAGGAGGAATGGGCCAGCCCGGCGATCTCACAACATGGCCGCGACGCGACAGCAGCTATTACGATCCGGTGCTGTGGCATAACGGTAAGCAGGAAAAGTATTACGGATACTGTTCCGATATTTTTACATCAGAAGCAATTGAATTCATTGAGAAGAACCGCGACAGGCCATTCTTCTGCTACCTGGCTTTCAATGCCCCTCATACTCCGCTCCAGGTTCCTGAGAAATATTATAACCTCTACCGCAATACGGATCCCTCAGCAGGTTTTGAAAAGACTGACGGGCCTTTCCCGCAGATGACCGAAAAAGACAGGGAGGATGCCCGCAGGGTATATGCCATGGTAACAAACATCGACGATAACATCGGGATGCTCCTGAAAAAACTTGACGATCTGCAAATATCCGGCAATACAGTTGTGATCTTCATGACCGATAACGGGCCTCAGCAGAGACGCTATAATGCCGGTATGCGAGGATTGAAATCATCTGTCTACAGGGGAGGGGTGAGGGTGCCTTTCCTTGTAAGATATCCGAAAGCCGGAATTAGAGATATTGATATCGGTTCGGCAGCTGCCAATATTGACGTTCTCCCGACTGTTGCAGACCTATGTGGTGTAAAAGTTCCGGCCAGCATAAAACTCGACGGGATAAGCCTCCTGCCATATCTTAAAGGAGGGAAGCGTGATGAAAAAGACCGGTCTCTGTTCTTTTACTGGACCAGGCACTCTCCGGAATTGTATACTAATATTGCATTGCAGAAAGGCAGGTTCAGGTTTGTGGGAAATACTGACTTCGATGCTCCTGCAGGGAACTTTGAACTCTTTGATACAGGGCAGGATCCGTATGAAATAAATAATCTGATCAAAGATCATCCCACCAGGGCAGCTGAAATGAAAAAGGAACTTGACCTCATATTCATGGAACTGACAGGATCGGAGAACCTTATTGAAAGACCCCGGATCGAAATTGGCAACATTCATGAAAACCCTGTTATTCTGAACAGGAATGATGCCGACGGGCAGTGGGCTGTCTGGGAACAGGAGGAGATTTTCGGTTTCTGGAGGGTCAGGATCAATGAAGGGAAATACAACCTGAGATTCAGATTTATCAAGCCGGTTCCCGGGGGTGGTAAAATGATGGTCGAGACAGGGGGATTTATCAGCCAGATGGAAAATGAAATCAATGAAGCTGATCTGATTGAAATGAAAAATGTCTACCTTCCTTCACTGAAGTGTGATTTTGTGCCTTTTTATCTGACTGGTTCAAAGAGGATATTTCCTCTCTGGGTTGAATTGGAAAGAATTGATTAAATTGGATATAATGTATAGTCACCCGCCTTGCCCACCGTAGTCCCGATTTATCGGGACGGAGGTGGGGCACCCGGCACCCGGCACCCGGCACCCGGCACATTTTAAACTTCTAATAACCCGCTTTAAAAATGAAATCTATATCGGCATTATTAATCTCACTTGCATTCCTGACAATATCCTGCAGTCATAAAAGTGGTGGTCCATATTTTGGCAACGGATTCCATAACGGCTGGGCCGATCAGAACTCGATTGTCATCTGGACCAGGCTTACAGAGGCGCCGGACATGAACCGTTCGGGACCGGAATTCATGGTTCCGACGGCACAACAGCATCGCCGCCTCGATAAGCTGGCAGATCCGGATTCCATTTATGCGGCGCAGATACCTGATGGTTTTACGTTAAACCAGATGGAAGGTGCCTGCCCAGGTATGCCCGGCGAAGTCAGACTGGTATGTTATCCTCTCAGGAATCCCGTGAAGAGAACAGAAATAGACTGGAAACCAGTGGATAACGAAAGGAATTATACCACACAATGGAAAATCGGCGGTCTTCATCCGGATACAAAATACATTGTTGAACTTGAAGCGAGAAAATCAGGGAAAAAAGAGGTTTCTGCAACTGTTTCAGGCTCTTTCCGCACACCTCCTGACCCGGATTCTGTCAGAACAGTCAATTTCTGCATAGTGACCTGCCACGACTACCCCAGGCGCGACGACAGCATAAATGGTCATAGGATATACAGGTCGATGCTTCAGCCATTCCCCGATTTCCTGGTACATACCGGAGATGTTGAATATTACGACAAGCCGAAACCGTTTGCACTTACAGAGGAACTTATGAGGTTCAAGTGGGACAGGATCTTCGCGCTCCCTTATCAGCGCGACTTCTACAGGCAGGTGACAACTTACTACATGAAGGATGATCATGACGTACTGAGGGATGATGCATTTCCCGGATTGAAATACGGAACAGTAACATGGGAGAGGGGACTCGAAATCTTCGACCGCGAACAGTTCCCTTCAAATGACCTTTCAT
>JALONU010000280.1 GCA_025454775.1 Bacteroidales bacterium
ATCAAGATCAGATACATACCATTCATTTTCAGGAAGCTGAGTCCGGTCATCGACATAAAGGGAAATTATGACAAAGTTCTCCCTGAGCCGCTGTAATACATCCGGATCTGACCATACTTTTGCTTCCATCAGCTTGCAATTGGCACACGCATGCCCCTTGAAATCGATAAGCGCCGGCTTGCCCTGTTCTTTTGCACAGGCAAGCCCCTGTTTAAAATCATAATACCCGGTTAATCCCAGGGGCATTTCAAATATGTCGCTATGTTTCGGTTCGCTGCAGAGCTGACTGACTGAAGGAGAGAAAATTGAAGGTAATTGTGCGGGACTGGAGGCAGACTGCTTTTTATGGAACCAGGATGTTTCCTGCGGGGGAAGCATTGAAGATAATCCTTTCAGAGGCGCTCCGAAGAGTCCTGTGGTGAGGTAAACCACAAAAGTAAAAACCGTAACAATAAGGAAGAACCTGAAGGTGCCAATATATGGAAGGTCACTATCATGCGAGAACTTGATCTTGCCCATAAGATACAGACCGAGGAGGGTAAAGAGCACTATCCATATAGCCAGATAAATATCCCTTGTTATCAGTCCAATATTATATACGCTGTCGACTGTCATGAGGAACTTAAGGCTGAACGCCAGCATTATGAATGCCAGGGCCACTTTAATGGAATTCAGCCAACCACCTGATTTGGGCATTTTCTTAAGAATCGAAGGAAAAAGGGCGAACAGGGTGAATGGCAGTGCAAACGCCAGTCCAAAACCAAACATACCTATAGTAGGACGTAAAACATCTCCGCTGGCTGCCTCTACAAGAAGAGCACCAACAATAGGGCCGGTACAGGAAAATGAAACAATAACCGTAGTCAATCCCATGAAAAAGGCAGCCATCAAACCGGGCTTGTCTGCTTTTGAATCGGCTCCGGAAACCCATTTATTAGGCAGCACTATCTCGAAAGCCCCTAAAAATGATATTCCGAACAATACAAAGAGAGCAAAGAAAATAATGTTTGGTATCCAGTGTGTGCTGAGTGTGTTTGCAAAGCCGGCACCGGCGCTCGTAAGTGAGACTATTATGCCCAGGGCGGTATAAATCAGAATAATTGATATGCCAAAAATTATTGCATTTGCAACAGACTTTTTCCTGTTCTCCGAATCCCTTGAAAAGAAAGCAACTGTCATAGGGATCATCGGGAAAACACATGGGGTCAGTATTCCTGCAAAACCGGCCAGCATAGAAAGCAGGAAGAAGACAAGCAATCCTTTTCCGGGAGCTGTAATTCCGTTACCTTCATTTGCGGCAGGCAGAACAGCTCTTTCTTTCTGTGCAGATCCACCCGATATATTTATCTTAAATTCGACATCTTTGGGTGGTGAGCAAGTGGCATTATTGCACGACATGAAGTTAACCAGCCCGCTTACGACAAAATCTGATGAGCCGGACTTTACCTTCTGCCTGAACTCTGCCATATTGCTGAATGATTTGATCTTGAATCCAAAGGCTTCGTCAAATTTCTCCTCGGCGAGAATGACTTCATAGGCTTTCCCGTCAAAAGAAAAGGCCGAAACCGTATCGAAGCTGAACGTAGTGGGTATAGGCCCTCCTGCAGGAACATCCATTGAATAAATATGAGATCCTCTCTCAATTGTCGCAACAAAAACCAGCTCATAGGCTCCATCGCTTATCTTCTCATATGAAAAGTCCCAGGTAACGGGATCATAGATCTGAGAGTATAATGAGAGTGAGAGTGAGAGTGAGAGTGAAAAAAGGAGATATATTCTTAAAAACTGTCTTTTCATATGAATTACAGGATATTATTTCTGTGTAAATGTAATAAAACAGATAACAATAAAATAGCGAAAAAGTTGAGGTATTATCAGGTCAGATCAATCTCATTTTCATCGGTGTCGAAGAAATAGTATTCGAGCATGTGATATGAAGTAATAGGCTGTACTTTCAGTTTAATCCTGTATTTTAAATTCCATTTCCTGGAGATCGGGAGCAGCCCTTTTTTAAGCCAGGCAGCCACAAATGGATGTACATTCAGAATAAGTCTTTTTGTCTTGATTTTATCAACTATAAATGCCAGTTCTCTTTCAAGTTCGTCGGGAAACAATATTGCAGGTTTAATTTCGCCTGAACCCTGACAGGCCGGGCATTTTTCATCTGTTACAATATTCATTTCAGGTCTGACTCTCTGCCTTGTTATCTGCATCAGCCCGAATTTCGTAAGGGGAAGGATATTATGTTTGGTTCTGTCGTTGGCCATCACTTCCTTCATCTTTTCGAAAAGGGTCTGTTTATATTCATTGGATTGCATATCAATGAAATCGATCACGATAATCCCTCCCATATCCCTGAGCCGAAGCTGTCGGGCTATTTCTGTAGCAGCTTCCACGTTGACCTCCAGGGCATTAAGTTCCTGGTCGTTGCCCTTTCGTGACCTGTTGCCACTGTTAACATCAATTACATGAAGAGCTTCTGTATGATCTATAATCAGATATGCGCCGTGTTTGAAAGAAACGGTTTTTCCGAAGAGAGCTTTAATCTGCTTGTTGACCCCAAAGTGGTCGAATATCGGGATTGTTCCCTTATAGACCTTTACAATCTTTGCTTTCTCAGGAGCTATCTCATTGATATACTTACGGATATCATCTGCCAATGCCGGATCGTTGGTGTAAATGCCGTTGAATGTAACATTCAACATGTCGCGGATAATTGTGGATGTCCTGTTCATCTCACCGATGAAAAGACGCGGCGACTTGATTTCCTTTTTAACCGAGGCAAATGCAGACT
>JALONU010000111.1 GCA_025454775.1 Bacteroidales bacterium
TTTACCCAGACTCCCCAGAAACTCAGTTACCAGGCAGTTCTCAGGGATAAAGATGGCAATCTTTTAGTAAACCAGCTTGTGGGGATGAGGACGACAATACTCCAGGGTTCTACAATTCAGCTTGTTGTATATCAGGAGACTTACACCTTTACAGCCACAAATGATAACGGACTGCTTATTGTTGAAATAGGAAGCGGAAAGCCAACAATTGTATCAGGACCTTTTACATCCATCCCATGGTCTTCGGGGCCCTTTTTTCTCAAAACCGAGATAGATCCTGCCGGAGGCACAAACTATACAATTACAGGACAGAGCCAGATTCTAAGTGTCCCTTATGCCTTATATGCGGAGAAAACAGGTACAGTAACAGAGACTGACCCTGTCTGGACAGCTTCGGCATCAAGCTATTATACAAAGTCAAATCTTCGCCAGCCGGGAGAAGCCGAGGTGTTGTTTGGCAATATTTCATCAAAACCAGCAACGCTTGCAGGCTATGGCATTACTGATGCAATGGCCACCAGCCATCCTGCGAATTTGATCACCCAATCTGAAATTACCAAATGGAACACGCCGCACAGTGGTGACGTTACCGGATCATCAACTCTTACCGTGACCGGTATCAGAGGCAGAGCCATTTCCGAGACTGCTCCTGTTGCCGGCCAGGTTCTGAGCTGGAACGGTTCATCCTGGACCCCGCTGGACGATGGCATTTCTCTTCCTTTCAGTGGGCAGACAAATACCGGCACAAGCGGTATTGACATAAGGCATAATGCAGCAAGTGGAGTAACAATCGGAGGTTCTTTCTGGAACGCGAGCATAAGCGGGACTGCTGTGCGGGGCAACTCGACTGCCTCAACAGGAGATACTTATGGCGGTTCATTCCAGAATGCAAGTACATCCGGGAAGGCTGTAAATGGATTTGCATCAGCTACCACAGGTACAACCTTCGGAGGTAGGTTCGAGAACTGGAGCAGTTCCGGGACAGCTGTGTATGGAACTGCAATTGCCACAAGCGGGACAACATACGGAGGACAGTTTCATACATCGAGTACGGAAGGAATAGGTGTTTATGGTAATGCAACTGCAGAAAGCGGAAACAATTGCGGAGGTTTCTTCAGCAGTTCAAGCAGTGACGGGATCGGAATTTATGGACAGGTAACAAAATCAAGTGGTAACACAAGGGGAGTTAATGGGGTTTCCTGGTCAACTAGTGGGATGGGGGTAAGAGGGTATGCCGGAAGTGTCACTGGAGCAAATTATGGAGTATATGGATTGTCTGCATCTGAAAGTGGATATGGGGTAACTGGCGTTGCATCAGCCACAATCGGCAGAAGCTATGGAGTTTATGGTATTTCTTTATCAACAGAAGGTATGGGTGTATATGGAGAAACAATAGCTGAAAGCGGATTTACTTACAGCATTTATGGACGCAACTCAAGTATTGACGGGATTGCGGTATTCGGGTTAGCACATAATATTGCAGGAATTAATTTTGGGGTTTATGGGCTTACTAATTCATCCACAGGACGGGGAGTTATGGGCTCAGCGGTTGCTTCCAGTGGCGTTAATTATGGAGTATATGGACACACCAATTCCTCAGAAGGTTATGCCGGTTATTTCCAGGGCAGGGTTCATATTGCCGGAACATTAAGCAAATCAGGAGGTTCATTTAAGATAGATCACCCGCTGGATCCTAAAAATAAATGGCTGTCTCACTCTTTTGTCGAGTCTCCTGATATGATGAACATTTACAATGGAACCGTAATCCTTAACAATCAGGGTGAGGCACTGGTTCAACTGCCGGAATGGTTTGAAGCGCTGAACAGGGACTTTCGTTACCAGCTTACTGCGATTGGCAGCCCCGGACCTGACCTGTACATCTCACAGGAAATAGAGAACAATCAGTTTCAGATAGCCGGAGGAAAAACCGGACTTAAAGTGTCCTGGCAGGTTACCGGCATAAGAAAAGATGCTTTCGCTGAGAAAAACCGGATCAAGGTTGAAGAAGATAAGAACCCCGATGAACGTGGGAAATATATGCATCCCGGACTATTCGGGCAGCCTGAGGAGAAGGGTGTTCATTTCTTCAGAAACCAGGAAATCAATAACTTAAATAAATAGTTCAGCCAGGATTTAATCGCGGGAATAGATCATTAATAAATGGAGAGTAAGAGTATGAGAATATTTCTTATGTATTCCGGAAAGGAATTCTTAAGCCTGGTAATGATGGCATTAATTTCATTAACGGATATCATTGCACAGGCACCGATGGAAACAGTCGATGAAGGTTCCAATCCTTCGGTTTATGTCGAACCCGACGGCACAGTCCATCTTGCTTACTTCAAAACTGCCGGCAACGAGCAAAAGCTGGTTTATGCAACCAGGAAGATAACAGGCGACTGGAAATACCGCGAACTGGGGCTTGCTATGTTCTGTGGCGACCTGGCCATGACGATGGATAAGGATGGTGACATTCATATCATAATGTCGGACTACAGGTGGGATCATAATCCGAAAAGCAGACTTTTCCATGGTACCCTTACTAACGAAGGCTACTGGAGCAGAAAGATCATTGCCGTTTCGTGGACAAGGTTCTTCAGCCTTTCGATCAAGTGCGACAGCAGGAACGAACTCCACCTTACATATCTTGAGTATGAACCACCTGCCCGGTGGATGGAAATGCATACAACCGGAGGAACATGGTCCAAACCATCAGCATTTGGTGAACGGGGATACAACTGTCTCGACATGACACTCGACGGAGAGGACAATATGCATGTAAGTCTCTACAATCTTGTTTTCGGTCCCCTGGCATATGTAAGGAAACCCTATGGCGGAGAATGGAGCCAGCCTGAGGCCATCGATCCGGAATGGGGAGGCGGCCAGCTTGAAGGCCTTGTAACATCCATTAGCACTGATTCAGAGTTGGATCCCCATGTTTCTTATGTCGGCAGTGAAAACCACGACTCCCGGCAGCATACCAGGTATGCTTGGAAGAAAGACGGGGAGTGGCATAATACTCTCGTCGACAGGGGCCAGTTCCAGAGCGGAGGCAACAAGATTGTAATAGATGATGATAACGCGGTGCATATGGCTTATTCCTATTTTCCTGAAAATATCTACAAAAGAAAAGATGTAAGATATGCAACCAATATAAACGGTAAATGGATAAAGCAAACTGTCGGCTCACAGGTGGGGGCTATTGCAGTTGATATGGGCGTCGATCAGAATAACTATGCTCACATTGTATACGGCGGCTATTCAGAGAATTATACACCCTATGTATACTATAATAAAATCAGGATCAGCCGGTACTTTGATGTTTCGCCTGACACTCTCGATTTCAGGGGCGTACTCCCGGGGGCTGAAAAAACGATCGCCATGACCTTTACAAATGCACTTGGCTCTGATGTAGTGATCGATTCGATATTAATTGATGATAACAGGGTTTCCATCGACAAGGTCTCCCTGACTGTAGCCGCTCACTCCCAGGAAGTTGTGAATGTTACAATTAATATGACCTCAGCAACATGGAAGGATAAGGACCTTAATATATGGTTCGATGGTTCCTTCATCGCTATACCCGTTATAGCAACAAATTACCAGCCTGAACTTGTTGTTGATCCGGCACCCATTGATTTCGGCGCTGTTCTGCTGGGAACAACAGTAACAAAAACAGTCACCCTGAAGAACAACGGCATCATGGATCTGAATATCTCAGGTGTAATCGTAAAATATGAACCTTTCCCCGGTTATGTTATCGCCACTGATTTTTCGCTTGTGGGTCAAAACTGCGGACTCCTCCACCATTGGGAAACCTGCCAGGCTGAGATAAAATTCAAGCCAATGAAGACAGGCTCGCAGCAGTCATATCTCGTGATCAGTTCCAACGATCCGACTGCTCCGGTTAGTAAGATTGTTATCAGCGGAAAAACAGCTCACCCTGTAATTTCAAGCAGCCTCTATGATGTAGATTTCGGTTATTGTGCTGTAGGACAGAGTGCTAAAAAGACTATCAGTATACAGAACGTTGGGGAAGTGGATCTTGTCATTTCCAATATAGCGATTTCCGGATCTCAATCAGCTCAGTTTTCAATGAGTCATACCTGTACACAACTTGTACCCGGCGATTCCTGCAAGGTAGAGGTTGTAATGACACCGCAGGCGCTGGCTGATCTCAGTGCAACACTAACGATTACCTCCAACTCCCAATATTCCGCAACACTTAATATCCCTTTACACGGAACTAGCCTGGTTCGGAAGCTTGAGATATTTCCTTCGTCGATCGACTTCGGTACAGTTGATCTGGGAAAGAAAGCGTACAGGCTGGTTGAATTCCGTAACTCCGGGGCAGGAAGCATTATCCTGTCGGGCATTCAGATTGCAGGAGGAGACAAGGATGAATTTTTCCAGGATATAACTTGTACGAACATTGCAGAGGGGCAGTCATGCACAGATACAGTATGGTATATACCATCATTTGAGGGAATGAAATCATCTTCACTGGCAGTAAGTTCAAATGATCCATTTCACCCTGAGCAGTCCGTTCCGCTTAGTGGAGGCACCGGACCTTCGCTTCCCCTGCATGTTACTATTGCGGCAGATCCCGAGGTTGGCATGGCACCCCTGTACATTAACTTCAGCTCATTAATAACGGGCGGGCAGGGACCATACTGGTACCGCTGGGATATTGAAGATATAGGTTCATACACTGAGCAGGAATCTGTCAGGATACTGTTTCCGGATCCGGGCATCTATACTGCCATATTGAAAGTTACAGATATAAATAACCAGACTGATGCAGATACAATATTGGTTGCTGTCAGTTCTGCCTATGCCCCGGTAGTTTTGGCCGGTGCCGAACCTGTTTCAGGAGAGATTCCCCTGCTGGTCAGCTTCGATGCTATTGTATCCGGAGGCAACGCCCCGTTGACTTTCTTCTGGAATTTCAGGGATGGAGGGACAAGCAATTCTCTGAATCCCAGTCATTTATATCCAAACCCGGGGACCTATTGGGCAAGGATTACAGTTACTGATGCCGATGGAGACCAGGCCAGGGACTCTGTACTCATAACTGCCAGATGGAACACCAGCTTTTCGGGCCAGCTGTGGGACAAAGACGGGATCTATCCCGTTAATGAATCCGTTGTAAGGTTCATTCAGCGGGTGAATATCATGAACAGATGGACCGATATCCTCGAAGGCACAAATGAATATAGATTCAGGAACCTCGATCCCGGGGAGTACACGGTCCTGGTAATTCCTGACACGACAGAATATCCTCAATACCTTCCCACCTATCTCGGAAGGAAGCTGACCCTTAACGAAGCAACATGGGTGAATATGACCGGTTACGTCACAGGACAGGATATCAGGCTCATCAGGAAACCCGTCGGGTCGAACGGGCAGGGTTCGTTTTACGGGAATGTTGGAATAGCTTATAATCCCAAAGGAACGAATTCCGGGATCAAAGGCACAGAAGAAATATATGCGGATGACCTGTCGGGTATTTACGTTTATCTCATGAATGCCGGAAGCGGTGAACTGATAGCATATGATATTACCGACGAGTACGGTGATTTCATCATTGACGGGCTTGAAAACGGTTCGTATGTAATCATCGTTGATTATAAGGGACTTCCGATGGATCCGGCGAACACGTTACTGGTGATAAGTGATGAAGTAAAAAGTGCAGAACTCAATATTGTCGTACACAATGACCGTATTTCTGTTATCAATCTGACTACCGGCCTGGAAGAAAGGCTGTCCGGCGGTTTAAGGATCTATCCAGTTCCGTCTGGTGATCATATAATGCTGGCGGTACCTGAAGGCTTATTCAGAGACGGGCCGGTCAGGATGAGTATTATCAGCATGTCGGGCACGATACTGACAGACTGGAGTATGTCGGAAATGACACAAGGCCCTATCAGAGTGGATATTTCAAATCTACCTGAAGGATTATATGTTCTGAAGCTGACCGATAACAAAGTTTCATGTAATTTGAAAATAATCAGGTTAAAGCAATAATCGGATGTAAGAGAAGGATAATCCTGGGATAGTCCTTGCATCCTGAATAACGACGAAAAAATATACTGCGGGAAAAAGAAATTTTGTTCCTGAAGGCGAAATACTTGACTTTGATTGTCAGGTTGTCTAACTTTAATAAAAAATCACTTTAACATGAATCAATTAACCCGTAGAAAGTTTATTCAGGATGCTGCTATAGCAGGCGGTGCGCTGATATTTCTACCTGCGATCAAAGGATGCAGATCTGCCGGTACTGATGTACCCGGCAACTATTTCCTGAGAGAATTCGGGATAGATGAATCTATATGCAGGAAACTGCTGGCAAAAGCTCTTTCGAAGGGCGGCGATTTTGCCGACCTGTATTTTGAGTTTACTGTAGCGAATAACCTTGGCCTGGAGGACGGGAAAGTGACTCTGTCGGACGGCAGCATTTCCCTGGGCATGGGAGTTCGCACTGTCAAGGGAGATCAGACCGGATATGGTTTTACACAGGAACTCACAGAAGACTCGATGATGTCTGCTGCAGCTACAGCAGCTACGATCTGTTCCCTGAATGCAACCATTCCGGGTCCGTTTACCAGGCTGACGACTGGTAACTATTACCCGGTTGAACCGGATTTCAATGGTATTCCGTCAAAATTAAAACTGCCACTGCTGCAGGAACTGAATCAGAAATGTTTCGCGCTTGCACCTGAAATAATAAAAGTTACGGCAGCATTCTCAAGTACATTAAAACGTGTGTACATAGTTACCAGCGATGGTGTTGAGGCAGAAGACCTGATACCGTCAGGGTATATTGCAGCATCTGTTACAGCTGAGAAAAACGGGAAGAAGGAGCAGTCGGGCTGGAACATGGGAGGCAGACACGATTTTTCGTTCTATACATCGGATGTAATTGAGCGAACAGCATCCACGGCAGTTACCAATGCAGTCACTCTGTTCGATGCCCTTCAGCCTCCAGCCGGAGAGATGCCTGTTGTACTCGGACCAGGCATAACAGGTATTTTACTTCATGAGGCAATCGGACACGGAATGGAAGCTGATTTTAACCGGAAGAAGACGTCAACATACTCGACAATGATTGGCAAGAAGGTGGCTGAGCCTTTCGTTACGATAATTGATGACGGTACTAACATGAATCTTGCGGGGAGCATCAATGTGGACGATGAAGGCACTCCGGGTCAGAAGACTGTTCTTGTTGAGAACGGCATCCTTAAGGGATATCTACACGACAAGATATCAGCCAGGCAATATGGTGTTGCTCCCACTGGAAATGGAAGAAGGCAGGATTACCAGAATTTCCCGCTTCCGCGAATGCGTAATACATATATGCTGGGAGGAGAAGCAACTCCGGAGGATGTGATAAAGGAGGCCGTTAACGGTATCTATGTTGAGACCGTAGCTAACGGGCAGGTAGATATCGGCGGGGGAGATTTTGCTTTCTACGTTTCAAGAGGAAGATTGATTGAAAACGGGAAACTGACCAGGCCAGTCAAGGATATAAACATAATGGGTAATGGGCCGAAGATGCTGGCTAATATGATCATGGCCGCAAATGATCTTGAGATGTATCAGGGAGGAGCGGGTTATTGTGGCAAAGGGCAGCTTGTTTCTGTAGGTTTCGGATTGCCTACGTGTCTTGTTAAATCCCTTACTGTTGGCGGTACAGGCGAGAAAGGAGGCATATCATGAAGAACGAAAAGCAGATGACTTTTCCGGAACTCTCACAATGGGTTATCGACCGGACACTCAAAGCCGGAGCCAGTGATTGCAGAGTAAGCATTTCAAAAAGGCGTTTCATTGAAATAATTTATCGTGAACGTAAACCGGATACATTGAAGGAGGCAACGACAAGAAGCCTGAATCTTGAAGTCTACGTCGGCAGCAAATATGCAAATCAGTCGACGCCTGACATCAGGATGTCGAGCCTGGAGAAATTTATTGCGGACCTGACAGAAAGTGCCCGCATTATGGAAGAAGATCCGTTTCGTTCGCTGCCTGATCCTGAATATTATGCAGGAAGGTCAGAAGCAGATCTGGTGAAAATTGATCCTTCCTACGACCAGTTATCACCCGAAGAAAGGCATTCTATTGTCAGGAAAGCTGAAGATGCATGTCTTGAAGAAGGGGGAGAAAAGGTAATATCCGTTGAAGCTGGAGAATATGATGAGAAATATGAGGAATATATCAGGACAAGCAATGGTTTTGAAGGATCCTCAGGGGGAACGGCTTTTCAAATGGGAGCATCTATGTACGGGCAGGATGAAGGCGACCGCCGCCCAAACGGATATAACTATTCCGTTGCCACACATCTGAGTGATCTATCGGCTCCGGAACTGGTTGGAAGAGAGGCTGCCAGGAGAACGTTTGGCCTTTTCGGGGCAAAGAAAATGAAGACTGCAAGACTGCCTGTCATAGTTGAAAACCGGGTAGTTGAAGTATTGCTTGGCTTTCTGAATGGCCCGCTAACAGGACGCAGTATTCAGCAAAAGAGATCGTGTTTCGCCGACAGGAAGGGACAGAAAATCGGAAGTAAGCTTCTAACATTAACTGATGATCCATTCATTCCAAGGGGCCTGGGTTCCAGGCTCTATGACAGGGATGGCTTTCCGGCAAGGAAGAGAGATTTAATTACAGAGGGTGTCCTCAACGACTTTCTTATTGACTGGTATTACAGCAGGAAACTTGAGTGTGAGCCGACATCAGGAACTTACTCCAATATTGTAATCCCTCCTGGTGAAAGGAGTGTCGAAAACATTATTAAAGATCTTCCGGATTGTCTGCTGATAACTGATTTTCTTGGAGGGAATTCAAATACGACCACGGGAGATTTCTCGATAGGGATATTCGGCAAATTGTACAGGAAAGGTCAGTTCCTGCAGAATATTGCTGAGATGAACATAGCTGATAATCAATTGAATTTCTGGAACAAGCTTATTGAAGTTGCGAATGATCCGTGGTTAAACAGTGCTGTACGGGTTCCAAGTCTTGTTTTTGAGAATGTTGTCGTATCGGGAATATGATCTCAGGCAGGTAAGGAGATCTCTTGTACCGAGATGTCAATAAATAAAAAGGGTTCTGCGATTACGCAGAACCCTTCGTTTTAAAGTCGGCGACGACCTACTCTCCCACAATTAGCAGTACCATCGGCGCTGGCAGGCTTAACTTCTCTGTTCGGAATGGGAAGAGGTGGAACCCTGCCGCTATAGTCACCTGAAGGTCATTTCGGATTTCGGATTTACGATTTCGGATTTTTGTTTTCCGTCTTCTGTCTTCCGTCTTCCGTCTTTTTCAATATTGTGACAGACTGGAAAAGCTAATAAAATCTGACCCAGAAAGCTCACGGGTAATTAGTATTGCTCGGCTTTGACGTCACCGTCTTTACACCTGCAACCTATCAACGTCGTAGTCTTCAACGACCCTTAAGGGAGATCTCATCTTGAGACGAGCTTCGTACTTAGATGCTTTCAGTGCTTAT
>JALONU010000112.1 GCA_025454775.1 Bacteroidales bacterium
CGAAATGGGATACTGCCTTTACGGCAATGATATAAACGATACAACATCACCGATTGAGGCTGGCCTTGGATGGATAACCAAATTCACCGATTCAAAGGAATTTATCGACAGGGAACTTCTGCTTAAGCAAAAGAATGAAGGTGTCGACAGGAGGCTGAAGGGATTCCTGATGATCGACCGCGGGATACCAAGACAGCACTATGAAGTAGTTAACGGGGCAGGGGAGATAATAGGGGAAGTTACTTCAGGAACAATGTCACCGATGCTGAAGCAGGGTATAGGAATGGCTTATCTTGCAAAGGGATACTGGAAACCCGACACGGAGATTTTCATCCGCATAAGGAACAAGGACCTCAGGGCTAAAGTGGTAAACCTGCCGTTCTACAATGGGTAAGAGAAGACTCGAGACATGCTTCTCACCTGCACTGTATGAGGCTGACTTGCACAGGGGATCTGTGGTGGTGATAATTGATGTCCTGCGTGCATCATCAGCAATATGCACCGCTTTTGAGAACGGAGCTGATTCCCTGATCCCGGTTGCAGAAGTTCATGAGGCTCGCGAATACAAGAACAGGGGATATCTGGTCGCAGCCGAGCGTGACGGTTTCGTACTGGATTTTGCCGATTTCGGGAACTCCCCTTTCAACTTCACGCGCGAAAGAGTGGAAGGGAAAACAATAGTGTACAGCACTACAAACGGCACGGGGATAATAAGGCAGGCTTCATCCGCCTCAGCTATCGCAGTGGGATGCTTCATGAACATGAGGGCAGTGACCGACTGGATTATCAGGCACAACACTGACGCCGTTCTTTTCTGTGCCGGCTGGAAGAACAGGTTCAACCTGGAAGACACAATATGTGCAGGGGCTATGGCTGAGACACTCATGCTCAGTGGGTTGTACACCACCATATGCGATTCCACGCATGCAGCCATCGACTTGTGGACACTGGCAAAGGGAGACCTTCACGGATATATCGAAAAAGCGGCACAGCGATCAAGGCTCAGAGACAAAGGACTCGACGACTGCCTCGATCTATGCCTTACCTTCGATACAACATCAAAAGTGCCTGTTATCAGGAACTCTGTCCTCACTGCAGGTGAATCCGCATAATAGGATAGCCGTTTTATGCTATTTTTGTATTAAGGATACTTGATATTATTATTAATAATTGAAAAAAACCTATCATGAAAAAGCACAATTTTTTTGCAGGGCCTTCAATCCTTCCTCAGTACACACTCGACAAGACGATTGAAGGTATTAAGGATTTTGCCGGTTCCGGACTTTCGGTACTGGAGATCTCGCACAGGAGCAAGGAATTTATTGCATGCATGAACGACACAATCTCGCTTGTAAGGGAATTGCTCGATATTCCGGCCGGTTACCAGGTAATGTTCCTGGGCGGAGGTGCAAGCCTTCAGTTCGCAATGGTCCCGATGAACCTCATGGAAAAGAAATCAGCTTATCTTGTCACCGGTGAATGGGCCACTAAGGCACACAAGGAAGCGAAGCTCTATGGTGAAGCCGTAGAGGTGGCTTCGTCGAAGGACAGGAATTTCAGCTACATACCAAAGGGTTACCCCGTACCGTCTGATGCAAGCTATTTCCATATAACAACAAACAACACGATATACGGCACTGAGATGAAGAAAGATCCGGATTCGGCAATACCTCTCATAGCTGATATGTCGTCCGATATCTTCAGCCGCCCCGTCGATGTATCAAAATACTCACTTATCTACGCAGGCGCCCAGAAGAACCTTGCCCCTGCCGGTGTTACCCTGATTATTGTTAAGGAGGAGATACTGGGAAAAATGACCCGTCAGATACCAACCATGCTCGATTACAGGACTCATATCAAAGCCGAATCGATGTTCAACACCCCGCCTGTATTTGCGATTTTTGCTGCACAGCAGACACTTCAGTGGCTAAAGGACATGGGCGGTGTTAAGGCTATCCAGAAGAAAAACATGGAGAAGGCACAATTGCTCTATGACGAGATCGACAGGAACAAGCTGTTCGTGCCTACCGTCAACGACCCTGAAGACAGGTCGCTGATGAATATCTGTTTTGTGATGGCCTCCGGGTACAAGGAGCTTGAGCAGCCCTTCGCTGACTTTGCAAAGTCGAGGGGAATGGTAGGTATAGCCGGACACAGGTCGGTGGGTGGTTTCAGGGCTTCCACCTATAATGCCCTGCCCAGGGAGAGCGTTCAGGCTCTCGTAGATACAATGAAGGAATTTGAGAGGAACAATTAAACCTGCAATCATGAAAATCCTGGTAGCAACTGAAAAAGCATTCGCACCCGTTGCGGTAAAACTGATCAGGGAAGTTACCGATGCCGCAGGTTATGAACTCGTTCTTCTTGAAAATTACAAGGATCCTGCAGACCTTCTGAAAGCAGTTGCCGATGCCGACGGGCTGATAGTGAGGAGCGATATGGTAACGGCACAGGTCCTTGATGCAGCAAAAAAGCTTAAAATAGTTGTACGCGCAGGAGCAGGCTATGACAACCTCGACCTTGCCTCATGCACCGCCCATAATGTGGTTGCGATGAATACGCCGGGGCAGAATTCAAATGCCGTGGCTGAGCTTGCGTTTGAAATGATGCTTTATAATGCACGGGGCGGGTTCGCAGGCAAATCGGGATCAGAACTCAGGGGAAAATCCCTCGGGCTGCATGCATTCGGAAATGTCGGGAAATTCATGGCAGAGATAGCCGGAGGATTCGGCATGAAGGTGTCGGCATATGATCCTTTTGTCACCAGCGAAGAGATGAAGAAGGCAGGAGTCTATCCCTGCGCAAATGCTGAGGAGCTCTACAGGACATGCCAGTATGTCTCACTTCATATGCCTGCCACCGAGAAGACAAAGAAATCCATAGGTTACGGTTTGCTCAGCCTTATGCCGCCTGATTCGGTTCTGGTAAATACGGCAAGAAAGGAAGTTATTGATGAGGACGGACTGCTGAAAATATTTGAAGAAAGGAAGGATTTCAGCTACCTGGCCGACGTCGAACCTGACTGTAAACCGGTTTTCGAAGAGAAATACAAGGGAAGGTATATCTTCACAGCCAAAAAGATGGGAGCACAGACAGAGGAAGCCAATATCAATGCAGGAGTGGCGGCAGCAAGGCAGATTGTTGATTACTTCCGGAACGGAAATATTAAATTCCAGGTAAACAAGTAGAAATAAGAGATTTGGGATGGCAGTTGTAAAACCTTTCAGGGGCATCAGGCCTCCCCGTAAGATTGCGGCGGACCTGGCCTGCTTGCCCTACGATGTAATGAATACCTCCGAAGCCCTCGGGATGTCGAACGGCAGGGAATGTTCGCTCCTTCATATTACCAGGGCTGAGATTGATCTTCCCGCGGATACGGACATCCATTCCGAGGCCGTTTACAAAAAATCTGTTGAGAATTTTACACTCTGGCAGAAGAGAGGATGGCTCATTCAGGATGAAAAGCCATCGTTCTACATCTACGCCCAGACCATGACCGGCAGAACCCAGTACGGGATAGTTGGATGCGCTTCAGTCGACGATTACCTTAACGGGATCATCAGGAAACATGAGCTTACCAGGCCCGACAAGGAACAGGACAGAATGATCCATGTGAGGGTCAACAATGCAAATATCGAGCCGGTTTTTTTTGCATATCCTGCTGTAAAAGAGATAGATACTATCGTTAAGAAGATCATCAGAAAAGAGAAGCCTGTCTACGATTTTACCGCGTCTGATGGCTTCGGACATCATTTCTGGCTGATAAAGGATCAGGAAGTAAATGGCAGGATTGAAAAGCTCTTTGCCGAAAAAGTTCCCTATATGTATGTTGCCGACGGTCATCACAGAACGGCGGCAGCCGCCCTTGTGGGCAAGGAAAAGAGGGAAAGGAATCCAAACCACAGGGGGACAGAGGAGTACAATTTCTTCCTTGCAGTGATCTTCCCTGACGACCAGCTCAGGATAATGGATTATAACAGGACAGTCAGGGACCTTAACGGACTGTCGAAACAGGATTTCCTGGCCAGGCTTGAGAAAGGCTTCGAGGTGAAGGAGAAGGGAGAGAAGATATATAAGCCCCGCAGGCTGCACAACTTTTCAATGTATCTCGACGGCCGCTGGTACAGTCTAAAGGCCCGGAAGGACACGTATGACGACAATGATCCGATAGGAGTGCTGGACGTTACGATACTGACGAAGCAGATACTGTCGCCGATACTCGACATACAGGACTTACGCACGTCCAAGCGGATCGATTTTGTAGGCGGCATCAGGGGTCTTGGGGAACTGAAACGAAGAGTCGACAGCGGCGAAATGAAAGTTGCCTTTGCCTTGTTCCCTGTCTCGATGAAACAGCTTATCACAATTGCCGATACGGGAAATATCATGCCGCCTAAAACGACATGGTTCGAACCAAAGCTGAGAAGCGGACTGGTGATACATCTTCTTGATTAATTCTGATGCCGGATATCGCTTCCAATATAACAACGCTGAAAAAGATGATCCCCGGTCATGTGAAGCTGATCGCCGTATCGAAGACAAAGAGTGAGGATGAGATATTGGAGGCTTATAATACCGGTCACAGGTTCTTCGGGGAAAACAGGGTACAGGAACTTCTGGAGAAGCAGAAGAAGCTTCCTCCTGACATAGAATGGCACTTCATCGGACACCTGCAGACAAACAAGGTCAGGTCGCTGGTGCCGTATGTCGCAATGATTCAGTCGGTTGATTCATTCCGGCTGCTGAAAGTCATCGACAGCGAGGCTGGCAGGTGCGGACGGACCGCAGTCTGCCTGCTGCAGTTCCATATTGCCTCCGAGGAATCAAAGTTCGGCTTTGCCATTGATGAAGCGATGCAGATGCTTGAATCGGAGGAATTCAGGAACCTGAAATCGCACAGATTATGCGGGGTTATGGGAATGGCTACTTTCACAGACGATACGGAACTTGTCAGGAAAGAGTTCAGGTGCCTTTCAGATTATTTTAATTTGCTGAAGAACAAATACTTCAGGGATATACCATGGTTCTGCGAGCTGTCGATGGGTATGTCGGGCGATTACAATACGGCTATTGAAGAAGGAAGTACTATGGTAAGGATCGGAAGTATTATATTTGGGGAGAGAAGGTGAGTTGTGAGTTGTGAGTTGTGAGTTGTGAGTTGTGAGTTGTGAGTTGTGAGTAGTGAGTTGTGAGTAGTGAGTTGTGAGTAGTGAGTAGTGAGTGGTGAGTAGTGAGTAGTGAGTAGTGAGTAGTTGAATATTAATAACAGATATGGGAAAGCTATCGGTAAAATACCTTGGTTTGGACCTTAAGAGTCCGCTAATTGTGAGCAGCAGCAGGCTTACGTCGACACCTGGTTATCTCAGGGAAGCTGAAGACAACGGTGCCGGGGCCGTGGTGCTGAAGTCACTGTTTGAAGAGCAGATAAACGCATATATTCACAATATACAGCCTTCTCACAGTTATCCCGAGGCGGACGATTATACGGCGTACTACATAAAGTCACACTCCGTTGACGAATACCTGGCCCTGATCAGGAAGGCCAAGGAAATACTGACAATACCGGTGATTCCGAGTATAAACTGCTATACATCGGAGGGATGGACCGGCTTTGCCAGAAATATTCAGGATGCCGGAGCTGATGCCCTGGAGATAAATGTCTTCTTCCTTCCCACCGACAGGAAGAAATCATCTGCCGACTCGGAAAAAGTATATCTCGACCTGATAGAGAAGCTGAAGAAAACAATCAGTATCCCCATTGCCATAAAGATCGGTTACAGGTTTTCCAATATACTTCACATGGTAGATCAGTTCTACATGCGCAAGGTCGAGGGTGTTGTGATGTTTAACAGGTTTTATGAACCCGATATTGACATCAGCAGGATGGAAATAATACCCGCCTCCATCTTCAGCCATGAATCGGAAAGACGGATGGTTATCCGTTGGATAGCGATGGCCAGCTCACAGGACATACGGATAGACATTTCTGCATCGACAGGGGTTCACAGCGGTGCAGATGCTGTCAGGTATCTTCTTGCAGGTGCGAACTCGGTGCAGGTATGCTCAGTCCTGTATGAAAAGGGGATCCCTTTCCTGAAAAAGATGAATGAACAGATTGAAACCTGGATGGATCAGAAAGGATATGCATCCGTTGATGAGTTCCGGGGCAGGCTTAACTATCGCAACTATAAGAAACCCATAGTGTTCGAAAGAACACAATTCATGAAGTACTTTTCTTCGGAGGACTAGATGAGGGATCCTTATCTGTTGAGTATCCCCAGCAGCTCGTGGACCAGGGCATTCTTCTCGTTCATGAATGCATCGGGGCTTTCCATTATCATTGCGATGAGGTCATTCTTCACAGCCCGGCTGCATTTGTCAACGGAACTTTCAATGACCGTCATGCATTCGATCGAAGTTGCATAATCTGACTTCAGGAATGTTCTTGCCATGTCGGCAAGATACCCGGAGTAGTCGAGTCCCGACTGCCAGCACGACGCTACCAGCATGCTGATGGTTCCGGGTTTCCATGATTTTCTTATTTCCGCTATCACCTCCGGTCTGAGTGACTGGTCTCTGAGGTCGTTGAAAAAATCTTCAATTATCCTGAGAAGGGCTTTCTGGTTGCAGCCGTCATAGAACTCTGCCAGCAGGGCTATAGCCCCTTCAAACGGTTCATCTTCACGCAGTTCCCTGACTGCCAGGGCAATCTCATCCTGTTTGCCGCTGCCCAGCACCGAGGAGAGAGCCTTTAACTTTTTATCCGACTGTTTCACCCTTATTCTCTTTCCGCCAAAGTTAGAAATTGAGTCATTAACCTCAGTGCTTTTTGAAAAATAAAAATAATATACTAATTTAGTCGTTAATTAGGTTTGACAATTAAATACTTAGACCATGAATAAAAAGTACGGTTTCACTTCGGTTCTCTTATTGGTATTTATTCTGACTTTCAGCCTGATCAGCGGCTGCAAGAGCGGTAAGAAGCCTCCGCAGGAAGGCGAGGAGGCAAAAGTGCCTGAGAACGTTGCAGAGATAAAGCAGGATATCGACAAGGCTAATAAGATATTCAGGGCCCTGCCCTCGCCCCTGGAATCTGCAAAGCTCATACAGACGGCCGGAGCGCAGTTTAAAGCAGATCTGCTTAACCCTGTTTCGAAGCAGAACAGCTATGTGACAAACAAAGCCCTTGCGCTCAACCTTGGCGTTTATACCTGCGACCTCAGCTTTGCAAGCCTCTATGAACAGACACAGCTGCTGATCGATTATATGAACGCCGCCAAAAAAATGGCTGACGGACTCGGCATACTAGATGCGATCCAACAGGATGATATCGATAAGCTTGAGGAGAATATAAACAACAGCGAAGTGATCATGGAAGTAGTATCCCAGACATTCATGAACTCCAACTCATCGCTTGAGGAAGAAGGCCGCACGGCAACCGCCGCTACAGTGCTCCTGGGAGGATGGATCGAGGGACTCTACATCTCCACCCAGCTCGTTGACATGAAGGATTTCAACGGTAATAAGCTGGTGGACAGGATCATAGACCAGAAACTTTCGATCGATATTCTTCTCGACCTGCTGAACACCAACAAGGGCAATCCTTCAATCGACGAACTTATCCTCCAGGTACAGAAGCTCAAAACCGTCTTTGACAAGATTAAGCTGAGCTCGACTCCCATAAAAACCGAGTATGACCAGGCGTCGAATACCACCCTCCTGAAATCGGAAGTGTCAACTAATATGACCCCCGACACCTTTATCGAGCTTTCCAGGACCGTAGCTGAAATAAGAAATTCATTCGTAAATTAAGGAACCATGAGACTTACCAGGACTTTACCGATACTTGCATTTTTATTGTTTGCCTTCAGCTTATCCATAAATGCTCAATGCAAGCAATTTGCAAAGAAAGAGTGCCTTCCACAGCTTGAGAAATACACACACGACGGTAACTATCATGCCGCGGTTCTCGTTGAGGGAGAGGAAGCCGAACTTTACAAGACCTTCTATTCCGACATGGAATACAGGGTTGCAATAGTGGGAGAGAGCACTCTTCCTGCTGTTGAATTCAAGGTTATGGACATTAACAAGAATGTCCTCTATTCAAGCAAGGAACATAATAATGCCACTACCTGGGATTTCAAGCTGCAGTCGAGCCAGCAGCTTAAAATAGTTGTCAAGGTTTCTTCATTCAATAAACCCGGAGATACTCCTGCCAGTGGATGCGTGGCAATAATGTTCGGATTTAAGGTTAAAAAGTAGATCTGACCTAAATAACTATGAAGATTGGCAGGGGTGCAGTTTTATGCACCCCTGTTTTTTATAGTTTCCGCGAAAGAAAGTCGCCGGTATACGAATCCCGGCATTTTACTAGATCCTCCGGCTTCCCTGCAAAAATAACGTAACCGCCGTTCTCCCCACCCTCGGGACCAAGATCGATGACCCAGTCGCAGCTTTTAATAATTTCCTGGTTGTGTTCGATCAGTATCACCGAATGGCCGTGATCGACCAGGGCATTCAGCGATTTCAGCAGCTTGTTTATATCGTGAAAATGAAGGCCTGTAGTTGGTTCGTCAAAAATGAAAAGGATATGCCCTGAACTCTTTTCCTGGCTCAGGAAGTATGCAAGTTTCACTCTCTGGCTCTCACCGCCGGACAGGGTGCTCGACGACTGCCCCATCTTAATGTACCCCAGTCCGACATCAGAGAGAGGCTTCAGCTTCTCGATCACCCTCTTCTCTGTCTTCCCGGGGTGCTGCCCGAAGAAGGCTATTGCATCATCAATGGTCATCTCAAGCATGTCGTAAATGTTCTTCCCGTGATACCTTACCTCGAGGATATCCTTTTTGAACCTCATCCCCTTGCAGGCTTCGCAGGTCAGCTCAACGTCGGCCATGAACTGCATCTCCACCCTTATTATCCCTTCACCCTGGCATTCCTCGCATCTTCCCCCTTCAATGTTGAAGGAAAAGTGGGAAGCCTTGAAATTGTTCTGAACGGCAGCCTGCTGTTCGGCATAAAGCTTCCTGATCTCATCGTAAGCCTTAAGGTAGGTGACAGGGTTGGATCTTGACGATTTGCCTATCGGATTCTGATCTACCATCTCAATGCCTGTCAGCCTCATAATGTCGCCGCTTATCTCACGGAACTGACCGGGTTTCAGGTTGTTACCACCGATCCTGTTGGATATATGCCTGTACAGAACCTCCGAAACAAGGCTCGACTTTCCGGAACCGCTTACCCCGGTCACTGCAGTTATTGCATGGAGGGGGAACCTGACGTTAATATCCTTTAGGTTGTTTTCCCTTGCTCCCCTTACTTCGATATAGCTGTGCCACTTTCTTCGCACAGCCGGCACCGGCACAGAAAGCCTTCCGCTCAGATAACCCGCCGTAAGCGATTTGTTGGAATTGCTCAGGTCGAGACCTCCCTGGTATACTATCTCGCC
>JALONU010000281.1 GCA_025454775.1 Bacteroidales bacterium
AGTATGAAGACTGGCTTGCCTGAGTTACATAATTACAATCCCAGAAAATGTCGCCGGAGATTTTTATCTGGTCTTTTGAACTGATTTTCTTATATTCCTCATACATCTCCACAGGGTTGCAGAAAAAATATGTGTCATATCCCAACATGAAGGACATGGATGAACCCTCTGAGCTAACAAATATTTCGGAATGATTCATCACTCGAGTTGGCATGGTAAAGAGAAGATCTCCATCGCAACCGCATTTTTCCTGCTTATCACAACTATCCAGGAAAAATACTGGTGTCAGGATGATCATACCAATGAGGATCTTGCCGATTATGTAACCTTTCATTCCTTATATATCAGATTGCAATTATATTAACACGCAAATTACGGTTTTATTTCGTTTATAACAAAACAATCTTCGAGAACCACCACTGAATTCCCTCTTCTAACCGCCCCTTCTATATCACAGACCCCCATCCCGGCCTTCCTATTATACATCAAAGACCCCCATCCCGGCCTTCCTACTTTATATCATAGACCCCCTTCCCGGCCTTCCCCCAAGGGGGAAGGGGTTTTCAAATAATAGCTCTACAAGGTATTATGAGAAGAAGGAAATACATAAACGAATCGAAACATAATAATGAAGAGCCTTTCCCCCCCTGGGGGGAAACTGAAAGGGGGGTCGGTAACTAAACGGGGGGAAACTGAAAGGGGGCAAAAAAAGCCGCCAGGGATATTCTCTGACGGCTTTGAATTGGAGTTATCTGGCATCATTTCAGGCCTGGGCTGTCGGGCCTCCGAAACTGAGAGGCATAACAGGTCCCGAGCCTTTTACTTCCTTGATTGGTCCATGGACCGATTCAAATTTTCCAATATTATCCTGCAGTGCAGCAACAAGCCTTTTTGCATGTTCCGGAGTAAGTATGATCCTTGACTTTACCTGTGCCTTCGGGATGCCCGGCATAATTCTTACAAAATCAATAACGAATTCCGAAGGGGAATGGGTAATTACAGCCAGGTTTGAATAAATGCCCTGGGCAACTTCCTCATTCAGCTCAATGCTGATCTGGTTTTGGTCTTTCGGATCTGCCATTTTTGTGGATTTAAAAATTATTTCTTAGAAACAGCCATCTCAGCTTTTGCCTCCGGTTCAGTTGTCTTATCAACGCCAACAAGACTTTCATATTCCTCAAGCGAACCTACAATTATGCTGTTATATTCACGCTGACCGGTTCCGGCCGGAATAAGATGACCAACGATGACGTTTTCCTTCAGACCTTCGAGCCTGTCGACTTTTCCAAGAATTGCTGCTTCATTTAGTACTTTTGTTGTCTCCTGGAAGGAGGCAGCAGAGAAGAAACTGTTTGTCTGAAGCGCTGCACGGGTTATCCCCTGAAGAACCTGGCTGGAGGTTGCAGGTATAGCGTCGCGGGAATCAACGATCTTGAGGTCCTTACGCTTAAGTACAGAGTTCTCATCCCTTAGCTTGCGGGCAGTCACTATCATTCCCGGTTTAAGCGTAGGTGAATCGCCACCGTCGAGGATAACTTTCTTGCCATATATCCAGTCGTTCTCATCCATGAACTCAAGCTTGTCAACAATCTGTCGTTCAAGGAATTTGGTATCGCCCGGATCTACTATCTCTACCTTACGCATCATCTGGCGGACAATGATCTCGAAATGCTTATCATTTATCTTAACACCCTGAAGACGATAAACCTCCTGGATCTCATTGACAATATATTCCTGAACTTTTGTCGGCCCCTTAATAGCGAGGATATCAGATGGAGTGATAGCTCCGTCGGAGAGTGGTATTCCTGCTTTAACGTAGTCGTTCTCCTGAACAAGTATCTGTTTTGAAAGTGGCACAAGGTATTTCTTCATCTCATCGGTTTTCGACTTGATTGTAATCTCCCTGTTGCCTCTTTTTATCTTTCCGAAAGTTACTTCACCGTCAATCTCTGACACAATTGCCGGGTTCGACGGGTTCCGTGCCTCGAAGAGTTCTGTAACCCTTGGCAGACCCCCCGTGATATCGCCCGATTTGCCAACTGCGCGGGGTATCTTGGCAAGTACCTCACCCGCTTCAACGGATTTGTTCGTATCAACTACCAGATGTGATCCTACCGGCAGGTTATAGATCTTAAGCTCTTCGCCACCCTTAGGTGCAAGTATCTTTATAGCCGGATTCTTTGTTTTGTCCCTGCTTTCAATGATCACTTTCTCCTTGAATCCTGTCTGCTCATCAGACTCCTCACGGAAAGTAATACCTTCGATAAGATAATCGTAACCGATCTTTCCGGCAACCTCTGCTATGATAACCGCATTGAACGGATCCCATTCGCAGATCAGTTTGCCCTTCTCTATTTCCTGTCCGGGTTTTACATAAAGCTTTGATCCATAAGGAATTGTATGTGTCGTAAGCGCAATACCTGTCTTCTTGTCGATGATCCTTAATTCGGCAAGACGGCCTATTACGATCTCAATATTGCCCTTCTCAGGATCTTTCTTCGGCACCGACCTCAGTTCCTCGATCTCAGCTATTCCGCCATAACGAGCAACAAGTCTCGACTCAGTTGTAATGTTGGAAGCAGTACCACCCACGTGGAAGGTACGGAGAGTTAGCTGTGTACCTGGTTCTCCGATACTCTGAGCAGCGATAACTCCTGTTGCTTCACCTTTCTGTACCATATGTCCGGTAGCAAGGTTACGGCCATAGCATTTTGCACATACACCTTTTTTCGATTCGCAGGTAAGCACCGAACGTATC
>JALONU010000012.1 GCA_025454775.1 Bacteroidales bacterium
ACCTGGTTGATTGTAATGCCGTTCGCCTTGCAGGCTTTTTCGTCGAGGCGCACTTCAATGGAATTCTCCTTTCCCCCGTATACCTGTACGCCGGCTATGCCATCGATATTCTCGAGCTTCGGTTTTATTTCCCGGTCGGCAATGTTCCTGATCCTGTCGACTCCGCCTTCGCCCCTTACCTGGAGCGACATGAACTGGTTTGTAAGCTGTTCGAGGTCGACTTTAAGAACATTGATAACAAATTCCTCGGGTATAGATCCTTTTACGATATCTATTTTTTCCTGGAGCTTGAGATTGGCGTACTTGAGGTTGGCGTTTTTGGTAAAGTACACCGTAATGGTCCCATACCGCGATGAAATGTTTGATTCGATCTTTTCAATATCCTCAAGTGTGCCGATTGCTCCTTCTATCGGCACTATAGCCTGTGTTTCGATATAGGCCGGATCGGTTTCGAGCATGGTTCCCACCTGCACCACCATCCCCGGGAGCTGGAAATTCGGGATCAGCTCAAGGGAAAGCTTTTTGTACGAGAAGTAGCCAAGCATCGAAAGCCCTATGAAGAGCATGCTTATGAGAGTCCTTCTTTTTAATATGAAGTCCATTTTGTTCAGTTGCTTATAATGAAGGATCCGCAGCAGCCTTGCTTTTTCCGCTGATAAATACGCTGAAGGAATCAAATACCCAGTAGACGCACGGTATCACAACGAGTGTCAGAAGTGTGGAGGAGAAAAGCCCGCCGATAACTGCAAGAGCCATCGGAGCCCTGAGCGATGCACTTTCCCCGATCCCGATGGTCAGAGGCAGCAGTGCCAGGATGGTTGTAAGGCTTGTCATCAGGATAGGCCTTATTCTCTGGGTACCTGCAGTAATGACAGCTTCCCGTTTGCCTAATCCCGATTCCCTGAGCTGGTTAATCCGGTCGACAAGGATAATGGCATTGTTGACAGCTATCCCAGCCAGCATTATTATTCCAATGTAAGCCATCATATTGAGAGGCTTTCCGAGAACAAAGAATGTGAGCACTGTTCCAACGCCGGCAAGCGGTATGGTGAGCATTATTATAAAAGGTTGTATGATCGACTCGAACTGGGCAGCCAGAACCATGAAGACAAGAACTACAGAAAGAATAAGTGCGAAGGTGAGGTTTGAAGTGGATTCCTTCCTTTTCATCTCCTCCCCGGTGAAGGTCATTTTGTAGTCAGCCGGCAGGGGGACCGCTTTAAGCGAGCTCTGTGCCTCCCTGACCACTTTGTCGAAAGGAATGCCCGGCCTTACCATGGCGTACACATAACTGGTCCTTGACTGGTTCCTGCGGGTTATTTCTTTCGGGCTGACCACGGTTTTTATAGCTGCTAGCTCGCTCAGCGGAACCTTTACCGATCCTGCTGTTATCATAAGGTCGCGAAGCTGGTTTAGCGAAATGTCTCCGAGTTTTAATGTTATGTCTTTAATCTCACCATCCTTTTCGAAGCTGCCGGCTGAGGAACCCTCAAGGAAACTCCTTACCTGGTTTGTGACGCTTTCCACGGAGACGCTGTAATAGCTTGTCCTGAAACGATCTATGGCCACCTCGACCTCCGGAGAGCCCTCATCCATAGAGGTGGTCAGATTGTACAGCCCGGGAATTTTTTCGAGTATGGTTTTCGATTCGGCAAGGATCCTCTCAAGCTCTGTATAATCCTCTCCGGAGATCTCAAGTGCGAATGGTGATTCAGAAGTGCCGAGGGATGTCTGAAGAGCCGTTTCCTCACGGCTGAATGCAACCTCCAGGTCAGGAATATCCTTCAGGTATCCTTCGATAAGTGATATTGCCTGCACCGTTTGAGATGCAAATTCTTCCTTCAGCATTATCTTCAGTGATGCCGTATTCTCCCCGCTGACAGATGATGACTGGTTTAAAGTTGAAGTATTATCTTCTCCTGACTGGCTGTAAACCAGTTCTAGCTTTTCTCCAAGAATGTCGCGTAATATCCCTTCGACCCTCTCGGCTGTGCTGTATGTTCTTTCGAGACTTGTGCCTTCAGGAAGCCTGAGTTCCACCGTAAATGATGCAGATTCCGAACCAGGCATGAACTCGCTGCCGATCTTCGGTATCAACAACGCCGATCCTCCGAGAAGAATAACCGATAATATAATCACCAGAACTCTTTTCTCCACGATTTTCTCAAGAACAGATGTGTACCAGTTGAACTTCACCGGGGCGCTGAGTCTTTCCCTTTTTGAGGTCTTGCCAAAGAAGGTTGAAACCAGCATTGGTATGACAAGCATGGCTACCAGCAGCGAAGAGATAAGCGAGAATGCTACAGTCCATGCCTGGTCGCGGAACATCTGGCTCGATGCGCCCTGCAGGTAAACAATTGGAAGGAACACCACTATCGTCGTCACGGTCGATGACGTAATGGCCGCCCCAACCTGGCCGGTCCCGTTGATGACGGCGTCTGTCAGCGACATTCCTTCTTCCCTCAGCCTGGTTATATTCTCCAGAACAACTATCGCATTATCAACCAGCATGCCTGCCCCCAGTGCAAGACCGCCAAGGGTCATTATGTTGAGGGTGAGATGATTGAAATACATCAGGTTGAATGTCGCAATGATCGAGATCGGTATTGCAACACTGATGACCAGGGTTGTACCAATCCTTCTTAGGAATATATACAGGACAAACACTGCCAGGAGTATACCTATTATTAATGTATTCTTCACTTCTCCGATGGCATTGTCTATGTAGGTTCCCTGATCGAGAACCTTTATGAACTCATAACCCGGGAGGGCATTCTCCATTTCGGTGATAGCCTTTTCGAGACTTTCAACCGCATCAACCGTATTATATTTGGGTTCCTTGTAAATTGCAAGTCCGATACACCTTTCCCCGTTGATGGTCACAATATTTTCAGGATCCTTGTTTGAGAAGCTTACTTTTGCCACATCCCTGAGATAGACGGGAACTCTGTTGGATGTTGAAGAGGTTGAAGAAGTTGAAGAGGTTGAAAGGTTTGAAGAGGCAGCGGAGGAAGGCTGCCTGAATCCAACTATTATGTTCTCGAGGTCGGTAAGATCTTCGAGAACACTCACTCCCTTTACAACGTATTTCGTACCCATGTCGACAATGGAACCGCCTGAGACATTACGGTTGTAGTTGTTTATCTGGGCTGCTATTCCGTCGGAGGTTAGACCGAAGGATTCAAGAAGGTATTTGCTGGTCTCGATCACAACCTCACTTTCTTCTTTTCCTATGATCTTTACGTCGGCTACCCCCTCGATCCTGACGAGCTCATTCCTGATATAGTTCTCGGCGACTTTCCTCAGGTCATCCATGTTGGTGATACGTTCATTCCTGAGGCCTGTTATCATTACCGGAGAAGCGTTGGGATCATACTGTGAGATCTTGAACTCCTCGAGGTCGGAGTTCTGGCTGAATGAGCTTAACTCCTTCTGGAGGTCGAGGAAAGCTTCATCCATGTCCTTGTTCCAGCCGTATTCAACCGTAATCGTTGCAGAGCCGGCCTGCGACACTGAAGAGACCTGTGTAACGTTGCTCTGGCGCATGGCAAGCGATTCTATCTGGTCTACATAGTTCTTCTCTATTTCCTCGGGCGGTTTTTCCCCCGCTTTAAGCTCGATATAGATCTTAGGATTGTTAAGATCCGGGAACAGATCGGTGCCAAGCTTCCCGAAGGAAATGAATCCCAGGAGAACAATACCCAGAACAAGCATCAGCACCGTTACCGGGTATTTTACGGCAAATCTAGCGATCGAATTCATACCCCTTATTTGATGATTTTCACCTTAGCCCTGTTGGTCAGGGTCTCAAAACCGCTAATTACCAGACGCTCATCCTTTACAAGACCTCTTGTAACTTCTGCTTCGGTCAGGTTTTCAAGACCAGTCTCGATCACTTTTTCCACGACCACCCCCCTGTCGACGGTAAATACAGTTTTCCCGCGCTGCCGGGAAAGTATTATTGCCTTTGGGATCACAATTGCCGAGTCCTTCCGGGCAGTCACAATATCAGCCTTTACGAACATTCCGGGTCTGAGAAGGAACTCACCGTTATCTATTTCAACGGTTCCCTTGAAGGTACGGGTATCTGCATCTATGGCGGGTGAAAGCTGGGAAATACTTCCGATTATAGTGTCGTAGGGAAGTGTGTAGTTGGTAAGCTTGACCATCTGGCCGGGTTTTATTACCGTGATATATTTTTCTGGAAGCTGGACATCCATGTACATTGTCCTGTAGTCCATGATTTTCGCAATAGTCGCTCCTGAAGCTATTTCAGTTCCCTGGGTGTAATATGGAAGATTGACGATCACTCCGTCGAAAGGAGCTGTTATCCTCGTTCTCTGAAGCTGGAGCCTTGAATTTGCCACAGTGGTCTTGGCATTTTCATAGTTTATTTCAGCTGTTTTAAGCTCCTTGAGGGTTACCCCGCCCTTTTCATAAAGAGATTGCTGCTTCCTCAGCTCCGTTTCCGACAGCTCCAGGTTAAGCTGATTAGTCTCCATCTTCACGGAGTTGATATATTCTTCATCCTCGAGCCTTGCTATCACGGCTCCTTCCTTTATCCTGTCGCCCATCTGCCAGCGCCTGCCGGTCTGCGGGTTCTTCTCAAGAAAATATGCAGCGGCAATTTTCGCCTTCAGCTCTATCTCACCTTTCGGGAAAGCAGTACCCGTGGTATTTACGAATTCTTCTATCGGTTTAAGCTTCAGCTCCTCCACCGAAACGGGGATTTCGACATCTGCGGTTAGGTTCTGGTCCTGGTTCCTGCATCCGGCAATGGCTATCACGAATGCCCCAAGAAGGAAAATTGATCTTTTCATATTGTGTTTTATTATTTGTCAAGTGTTTTTACAGGTGTCACAGGCATCTTTTTCTCAAAGTCGTAGAGTGTCTGAATCTTCAGGTTAAGAAGTTCAAGCTTGTATGAGATCAGTGAGTTTGTATACGTGAGCTGTTTCTGGGAAAGCTGGTTCTGGTATATGCTGAGATCCATACCGGTAAGGTCGCCGTTCCTGTACCGTTCCAGGTTAAGGTCGTAGGTCAGCTGGGCATTTGTAACGTTCTGCCTGGCAATGTTTATCTGGTTCTGAAGATTCGACAGGTTACGGTAAACTTTCCTTATACTCAGGATTATGTCGTTCTGTTCCTCCTCAAATGAAATGTTTGCTGATTCTATATTGGCTTCGGTCGCCTTGATCCTTGATTTCCTTTCTCCCCAGTCCCACAGTGGTATCGACAATCCCAGCGAAACACTTTCGTTGTCGGTGGGACTTTCATATACGTTCCCGAATTTTTCGTTATCTCCGAACAGCCCTACTGAAAGGCTAAGGCTCCCCTTGAACTCGTTCATTGCTTTTGTCTGGATAAGGTCGAACTGTGATGTCTCAATACTTATCTGGCTCTGCCGGAGTTCCATCCTGTTTGCCAGGCCCTGGTCGATCGCGAAGGCTATATCAACATGGACGGTGTCAACCTCTATGTTGGGAAGGACCGCAAGATCATCGTAGAGGCTCATGCCGATTAGCATCTTGAACTCGTCCTTTGCATTTTCGAACGATACCAGGTTATTCTCGTAATCAGATTTTGAAGAAGCCAGGTTGAGCTCTGCCTGGAAGATCTCCTCGCGTGCCACAAGCCCCGCCTCCTCCTTGTTCTTTGAAACTTCATAGCTTTTCTGCATATTGTCATAAGCCTCCTTTGCTATTTCAAGCTGCTGCTGCTGCTGATACACGCCGTAAAATGCCTGAGCCACGGTTCTCTCAAGCGACAGGAGCTGAATTGCATAGTTAAGCTGGGCATTCTCAAGAGCCAGCTGGAGCTCTTTAAGCTGAAGCTTTGTTCGGTTGTAGGTAAACAGAGGCTGGTCGAGGTTGAGCGACAGCCTGTTGCTGAATCCCTTCGTGGTTTTGTTGCTGTATTCGCTGTAGGAATCGTGATAGCCAAACCTGTTGGTCAGTGAGACGACGGCATCGGTAAGCACTATAGGTTGGGCGATTGTGAAAAGACCATAGCTTTCTGTGGTTTTTGTAGAGTTCCATTCAGAAATAAGGTCGTTGAATTCCCTGTTCTGGCTGTAGCTGATCGGGTTCACAGAAAGAGAAAACTGCGATTTCAGTGCCGCATTCTGGGCATTCAGGTTCTCCTGGCTTCTTACCAGGTTCAGCCTTACCCTTTTCATTGAGGGACTGTTGTCCTCAGCGACGCGGAGTGCCTCGTCGAGAGTCATCGCTTTCTGTGGATACGCAGAAATAATATAGAACATCAGAAACAACAGCGATAAAAATATCCTGTTTCCCCTTTTCATTACATGTCTCATTATCATAACTATATAAGCATTCATAAATTTCTTATCCATCTTCATTTCCCTTCGCCGGCAGCCGGCAGCCGGTAAACGGTAGCCGTTAGTTCACCTTAACCCACTTTATAGCATCACCCAGAACTATCCTTCCGCCTGATTTATTGGTAAGCTCCACCTTTGCACTGTCGGGTGAAAGATAATACTGCCCCAGCTTGTTCCAGCCGCCTTCCGCATTCTCAAAGTCAACGGTTATCTCTTCAACGCCCTCATCGTGATATATCTTATAGTGCATATCCTTGTACGGACTTTCTCCCTGCTGCTCTCCCATAGGTCCTCCTCTTGGACCGCCTCCGGGACCGCCGCCTCCGGGACCGCCGCCTCCGGGACCGCCGCCTCTCTGCACATTGATCCTTACACTGCCACCGGTTTGCTTACCGATAAAGCAGTAAACATCGTAATACCCGGGTTCTTTTATTTCAGCATTCCAGGTCACGGATTTATCGCCAGTTCCTCCCCGAGTGTAAACTGCCGAAAGGACATATGTACCATGGTATGTGGATTGTACAACCGGCTGCCAGTGCTCGGGTGCCCAGAACATGTTTATCTGCTGGTATCCATCATCCCTGCGGCTGTTTATTCCAAAAAATCTTTTCAGAGGAGCCTGGACAGCTTCGACACCTGAGATGAATCCCGGATCTTCATTATCGACGATAATCTCGCCCTGTAATTTCTGAGGGGGCAAGGGAACAACTATCTCCTCTTCACGGTAATCTTCGTTCCGGGACCTTAGTTTTTTAGGTTCTCCGAGAGGTATGTTGATCTCGCCTGGTATATTCCTGGCAGCCAGTGTGTTTATCATCATCGCCCTCGGCTGGGCATCAAGTATCATACTTAACTGCTTTGCCTGGCCCGGACCCACCTCGATAATTTTAGATACGTCGGAAGCTTCCATTCCCCGGCCCTGCATTGATATGGTAATGTTTTGTCCTCCCCCTCCGGGTCCTGCCTGGAACATTCCCATCATCATCTGTCCGCCGCCTCTGCCTCCTCCGGGCCCTCCTGTTCTGAATGCCACGTTAAATATACCAGGCACTTTTTCCGGATTCGAAGCCACGAAGGTGACCATGTACCTGACCCTGTCACCAACAAGAATTTCGCTTGCCTGTGGTTCCTCAAAAATGAATCCGGGCTGTTCCTTACCTGTGAACCAGTCAGAAAGATATGGATAGAGTTCAAAGCCGAATTTGTTCTTCATCTCTTCATTCATTGAAAGGATGTCGACTCTCTTGAATTTGTTGAGGTTCATATATTCCTGGAACCAGGTTTTGAATTCCTCTATGCCTGCCCTGGCCCGCATAAGGTTGAAGAGATAGTCTCCTTTAACCGTAAGCACTGCCCTGATGGTGTCACTTCCGGGAATCATGGCCAGGACATCCCTGAAGCTCGATTCCCTGAGAATAAGATAGGCCTTGTCGTTATCTGTCATGGTGCCCATCATCGACCTCGCACCCCCTGCCGGAAGCGTAACTTTCTGAAGATGCGATTCAAAAACAGCATTTATTACCGGGTATTCAGATGAATAGAAGTTATTCCTGAAGAAATAAAAACTCGGTCCGAGACGATAACGGACCGGCTCATTTATGGCTTCCCCGTTCCTGTACCTGAAGTTTTCGCCGCTGATGAAAGTATTCCTGACAAAGTTGTTGAAAAGCCTGACCTGCAGCTCCTTGTCGGTTATCACCTGGTTGCTCCTCGTCATTCTTTTCTTCTGGCGGCTGAACTGTTTTCCAAAACCTGCGTTCTGCAGTGTTGACAGTTTTTCGGGAAGAAGCACCATTGAAGGCTGCAGCTCTGCCCTTGTCTGAGTGCTCATTTTCGGGTAGGAGAAATATTGTACCGGGACCTCAAGCAGGCTGAGGGTCCTGAACGGATATTTCACAGAGAAGCTTGTTTCCAGCTCCCTCATTATTCCTGATACCAGCAGATTAAGAGTGTCGCCGAGCTCTGCAAGGTCTTTTTTGTAGTAATCGTGGCCTGGATAATAATAGCTTATATAACTTACAGAATCTACCTTAAGGGTGTCGGACATGTAGTCGCCGATCGCTAGAGTCAATCCCGTGAGAGGTGAATCAGCCGTGAACCTGAACCAGTCTCCTTCCCTGATCATTGACCCCTGCGAAACTGCCACAAGACCTTCCGGGGGCAGAACCGCCAGGGAAAACTCCGTGAAATCAACTTTTATCCTGGCAGGATTTGTCGGATAGTAATTAAGTCCTGCCACAGGATACCAGTACGATTCAGGAGTGAGCAGCAAATAACCGGGGCTTAGGAAAGCCTGTCTCTTGTTCACAGCCATCATGTCGATGCGGTATGGACTGTCCTTCGGGTTGTCATCATTGTCGGGAAAGCAGAAAGACTCCTTAATGGTGCCCGAGTAGGAAATCGTCAGGCTGTCTTTCTCACCGGGAAGAAGGGGAGAGGGCGCCTCTATTTCGACAATATGGCCTGTTGCCTTGAAGTTAATAACTGTTCCGTGATGTTTTACTTCAGAGACTTTCAGGCCCGGATTTATAGAAAAGAAATACTTGTCGAGGTTTTCCCTGTTGTCATTTACGAAAATAAGTCCGGCTGATGCTTCAATTGACCGGCCTTTATGCGTAAGACTTATATCTGCGGAAGTCAGGCTGACAGTATTCCTGTTCTCAAAGATCTTGTTAGTCTCTATCACGAGGGCCTTGTCATTGACATTGCCTTTGTATGTAGACCATGTTCTGAATCCGCAATATATGGCTCCCGCAGCAAAAACGACCATGAATGTCCACGTAAGAGTGGTATGCAGTTTTGACTGGGGCAGTCTCTTAAAGAGCAGGATGGTTGCCAATACCAGTACCAGGCCCAGAAAGGTGTACATGAGCCTCTGGCTGAGTATGAGGTCCATGTTGTCGAAACCGACTATGGTTGATTTCAGCACGGGAAGGCCGAAAGCCATGTAGTCAAAGATATAGCCTGCACGGTACCAAAGCCAGAACATGTTGAGGGCTGCTATTCCCAGGAGAAGCAGGAAGGTTATGGCCTGGTTCCTGATCAGGGACATCAGCATGAATGCCAGTCCCAGGCTGAAAAGTATCGTTGGGATGCATAATATTAAAAGGTATGCTATGTAGGCAGTCAGGTCTATCGTCATGCTTTTTGAAATGATGTTCATCAGCAGCCCGATAAGCAGGATGATTATGTCGAGACCCAGGAAAAGCCTCAGGATGCCTGCAGATTTTCCGATCACATATTCGAAGTTCGACATTGACCTTGTGTACAGCACTTCATTGGTATCCACCTTTTTATCCCTTTTCAGGAAGTCGGAAGCCAGGAATATCACAACCACCGCCTGTGCTATGTTGAGAAGGAAGAGGTTCACAAGGGGCACAGTGGCAGGATTGGATATATACGACCAGTCTTCATCGCCCACAGGCGAAAACAGGCCAATGTTCATACTGGTGAAGATCACCAGGGCTGAAATCGAAAAAAGCCTGAAGAACCAGCTTCTTCTCAAAGTTGTTGCCTCATACCTGGCTACTGTTCTTATGTTGTGAAGGAGACTCATCAGCTGTATTTTTTATTCTGTTAATTCAGCATGCATTTTATGCTCCATGTAATAGACGTAAGCATGTTCAATATTCGGGATGATCGGAGCTGCCTCAAATTCCGGAACATCGTCAGAAACGACCTGAACTTCCCAGCCTGCATCCACCGGTATGGTTGAGATGACATTATATCTTTCCTTTGCCTTTTCATATTCATAGGGTGTAAGGTTCATCCTGAAAACATGGCCTTCGGCATGCCTGATCAGGTCTTCGGGTTTTCCCTCGAAAACAAGTTCTCCCCTGTTGAGGAGTGCCATTCCCTGGCATGTTGAGGAGATATCCCCTACTATATGAGTGGAGAGGATGATTGTCACGTCGTTCTGGCTCAGTGTGGAAAGGATGTTCCTGAACCTTATCCTTTCGTCGGGATCGAGGCCTGTTGTAGGCTCGTCGACAACAATTATCCTTGGATTGCCTATCAGGGCCTGCGCTATTCCGAGCCTTCGCTTCATTCCTCCCGAAAGCCTGTTCGCCTTACGGTCCCTCACTTCGAGGAGCCCTACCTGATCAAGAAGCCTGTCCACTTCAGCGATCCTTTGCTTCCTGTTCCTCATCCCGGCGAGCGAACCCGAGTAATCGAGGAACTCCCAGGTTTTCAGGGCTGTGAAGAACCTGAAATCCTGGGGCAGGTAACCCAGCATGGCACGGATCTCCTTCCTGTGTTTCTGGATGTCCTTGCCCTCTACAAGCACCACTCCCGAAGTGGGTTTCATGAGGGTGACGATTATTCTCATCAGGCTCGATTTACCCGCGCCATTGGGTCCGAGAAGCCCGAACATCCCATGACCGAATTCAAGGTTTATATTCTTCAAAGCACGGTTGCCATTGGGGTATATCTTGTTCAGGTCCCTGATCTCAATTTTCATGGGAATGGATTTGTTGAGGCTTTCTCCGGTTTATATGACTATCTAAAGACGGTCTTTATTCCAAATGTTGCACGAAATTAAATTAAAAACAATTCATAATTTTGTCAGATTACATTTTTTGAATGACGCCATACAACAGGAACAAGAGAAAAATCATCAACGACCCGGTTTACGGATTCATTAGCATCCCCGGTGATTTTATCTTTGATCTTGTTGAACATCAATGGTTTCAGAGGCTCAGGAATATAAGGCAGCTGGGCCTGACGAGCTTTGTATATCCCGGTGCCAACCACAGCAGGTTCCAGCATTGCCTTGGAGCCCTGTATCTTATGGACCAGGCAATAAAAACACTCAGGAGCAAGAATGTCGCTATATCCCCTGAAGAAGAGGAAGCGGCCCAGATAGCGATTTTGCTTCACGATTCAGGTCACGGTCCTTTTTCTCATGCCCTCGAAACTTCGATCATCAGCGGAATATCTCACGAAGACATCTCGCTGCTCCTTATGAAGAAGCTCAACGAGCAGTTTGAAGGAAAGCTTTCTCTTGCCATTGAAATCTTCAGGGGCACCTACAGGCGCAGGTTCTTTCATGAGCTCATTGCCAGCCAGATGGATATGGACAGGCTCGACTACCTGAGCAGGGACAGTTTCTTTACAGGTGTTATTGAGGGAGCGGTAGGCTTCGAGAGGATAATCAGGATGCTTAATGTGGTTGACGACAGGCTTGTTGTAGATGAAAAAGGAATTTATTCGCTGGAGAAATTCCTTATAGCACGCAGGCTAATGTTCTGGCAGGTGTACATGCATAAGACTGTCCTCTCCTCCGAAAACCTGCTGGTGAAGGTCCTTAAACGTGCCAAGGACCTGGCCCGCGGAGGCCATAGCCTCTATGCCACCCCGGCACTGAAGTTCTTCCTCCGAAACGACATTGGTCCTTCCGATCTTGTGAAGGAGGGGAATTTTACTCCGGGCATAATCGCTTCAACATTCACGAGGCTCGACGATTCGGATATTCTTGTTTCGGCAAAATACTGGGCTGACGATTCCGACACGATACTTGCCAGTCTTTCAGCCAGGCTCTTAAAAAGAGATCTTCTGGCAATAGAACTCCAGAACGATCCGTTCCCGGATGAAAGGCTGGCTGAACTTAAAACCAAAACGGCCGGTATACTGAAACTGGATGCTGAGATGACGGACTTTTTCGTGTTTACAGGTCAGATATCAAACAGGGCTTATGCCCCGGAGGCGCCTGAAGTAACAATTCTTCTCAAGTCAGGGAAGACTGCAGGCATAGCGGAAGTGTCTGACATGTTCGATCACAGGTTCCTCTCGGAGCGAATCACAAAATATTTTCTTTGTTATCCCAAGGAATGCAGATAAAAAATCAACAATCATGGAATTTACAGCAGAAGCAATAGCAGGATTTCTAAATGGTCAGATAGAAGGAGATCCCCAGGTAAAGGTAAACAACATCGCAAAAATTGAAGAAGGATTCAGCGGAGCCCTCTCGTTCCTGGCAAACCCTAAATACGAGCACTATATATATACGACCAGGTCTTCAGTGGTGCTGGTAAACAAAACCTTTGTTCCGGCTGCGAAAGTTGAGGCAACGCTCATCAGGGTCGATAATGCCTACGAAGCCTTTGCTTCCCTGCTGAGGCTGGTTGACCAGGCCCGCCCCCGGAAAAAGGGAATACATCCGTCGGCAGTGATAGAGCCGACAGCAAAGGTCGGCACGGGAGCTTATATCGGAGCATATGCATACGTAGGGGAAAACTGCATTATTGGTGATAACTGTTCAGTGTATCCACATGTATACATAGGTGATAACTGCAGGATAGGAAATAACTGCATTCTGTATCCGGGAGTAAAGATATATCACGAATGTGTTCTCGGAGAAGGCTGCACTGTTCATGCTGGAAGTGTTATCGGCAGCGACGGATTCGGATTTGCCCCTCAGTCGGAAACCGAGTTCATGAAGATACCGCAGCTTGGCAATGTCATTCTCGAGGATCATGTAGAGATAGGAGCTAATGTTGCAATCGACAGGGCTACAATGGGTTCAACGATAATAAGGAGAGGGGTGAAGCTCGACAACCTGATACAGGTAGGACATAATGTTGAGATAGGGGAAAATACCGTGATGGCAGGCCAGACCGGTATTGCAGGCTCAACAAAGGTGGGAAAGAACTGCATGTTCGCAGGGCAGGTAGGTATTGCAGGGCATCTGAAAATTGCTGACGGGACAAAGCTGGGCGCCCAGGCCGGTATACCTGGCGACGTAAAAAATGATAATTCCATCCTCCTTGGCTCCCCGGCTATCGACCACAAGGATTTCCTGAGATCATCCGTGGTGTTCAGAAAACTGCCCGAACTTAAAACAAGGCTCGACAACCTTGAGAAGGAATTCAAGGCCCTGAAGAATAAGTAATTCGGTATCCTGTTCCAAAGGAAATTAACTGGTATTAACAGAGTTAAAGGGTATTTTTTTAATTTGTTCGAAAATTTTTATTTTTTTTGTACCGTATTTTAATGAACAGAGACAAGTGATGAGTGAGAAACAGAGGACGCTTGCAAAGGAAATTACCCTCTCCGGCAAGGGATTGCACACAGGAATAAAGGTAGACCTGACATTCAGGCCTGCTCCTGCAAACCACGGATATAAATTCTGCAGGACAGACCTTCCGGGTAAGCCCCTCATAGATGCGCTTGCCGAACATGTTACGGACACTTCGCGGGGAACAACACTGGTTCATAACAATGCATCTGTTTCGACGATTGAACATGTCCTCGCTGCCCTGCACGGAATGCAGGTCGACAACGCGCTTATCGAGATGAACGGCCCTGAGGCACCCATAATGGGGGGAGCTTCTTCATCCTTCGTCCAGGCAATTAAAGAGGCAGGAATAACGGATCTCAGGGAGGAAAGGAGCTATTTCACCGTAAAGCAGAAGATCGCCTTCTCCGACGAAGAACACGGCGTCGACCTGATAGTTTACCCCGACGATCATTTCAGCGTCAATGTCCTGATCGACTATAATTCCCGGATACTCGGGAACCAGTATGCCATTCTTGATTCCATAAAGGATTTTGAGGAGGAAATCTCAAGGAGCCGTACTTTTGTTTTCTTTCATGAACTTGAACCTCTTTTCAAGATGGGCCTGATAAAGGGGGGAGACCTCGACAATGCGATTGTCATACTTGAGAGGGAGGTGGAACAGGCTGAGATAGATCGCATTGCAAAGCTTTTCAACCGTCCGGGGATCAGCACCCATACTGCAGGCATCCTGAACAATACCGAACTCAGATATCCGAACGAGCCGGCAAGGCACAAGCTCCTTGATATCATGGGCGACCTTGCCCTGGTCGGACATCCGATAAAGGGAAAGGTTGTTGCCACACGCCCGGGTCACTATGCAAACACGAGGCTGGCAAAGCTTATGAGGCAGGAGATGAAAAAATCACTGTCGAAGGTGAATATTCCCGTTTATGATCCTTCGCTGCCGCCAGTTCTCACACTTGAGGATATAAAGAAAAGACTGCCCCACAGGTACCCTTTTCTCCTGGTCGACAAGGTCATTTCAATGGATGAGACCACAGTGATCGGAATAAAGAACGTGACTTTCAACGAGCATTTCTTCCAGGGGCACTTTCCTTCGGAACCCGTGATGCCCGGCGTTCTGCTAGTTGAAGCTCTTGCACAGTCGGGAGGCCTTCTTATTCTCAATAATGTTGAAGAGCCCGAAAAGTATTCAACTTACTTCCTGAAGATAGACAAACTCAAGTTCAGGCATAAGGTGGTCCCGGGCGATACTGTCATACTTAAAATGGAACTCATCGAACCACTCAGGAGAGGAATTGTGTCAATGTACGGGCAGGCCTTTGTCGGGAACAACCTGGTTGTTGAAGGTGAAATGGTTGCGCAGGTTATCAAAAACAAATAAACAAATGATCTCAAAACTGGCTTATGTTCACCCCGATGCGAAACTGGGACAAAATGTTACAGTGGAGCCCTTCGCATATATTGCGGGGAATGTGGTCATAGGTGATGGTACCTGGATAGGCCCGAACTCGACCATACTCGACGGCGCCAGGATAGGCAGGAACTGCAGGATATTCCCGACGGCGGTAATTTCCGGGATCCCCCAGGACCTGAAATTCAGGGGAGAGGATACAACAGCCGAACTTGGCGATAATACTACTGCCAGGGAAGGAGTAACAGTGAACAGGGGCACGGCCGCTGTGGGAAGGACAGTGGTGGGAAACAACTGCCTGCTGATGGCTTGCTCGCATGTCGGTCACGATTGCCAGATTGGAGACAACTGCATTATCGGGAATACAACGGGGCTTGCCGGAGAAGTGAAAGTCGAAGACTGGGCTATTCTCAGCGGGGGAACCCTGGTGCACCAGTTTACCAGGGTAGGAGCTCATGTCATCGTCGGCGGCGGGTCAAAGATACGGATCGATGTGCCTCCGTTCATTAAAGCCGACAGGGACCCTCTTTCATACATGGGACTTAACACCGTGGGACTTACCCGGAGAGGATTTGAAAAAGAAAGAATAGATGAAATACACAACATATACAGGGCGCTCTACCAGAACAGCATGAACCTTTCGCAGGCGCTTGAATATGTTGAAAAGGAATTCAAACCATCACCCGACAGGGACTACATCATCGATTTCATCAGGAAATCTGAAAGAGGGGTGATAAGAGCCAGGTAAATACTGCTTTAACCACTGTGCTTCCAGCCCTGGGCAGTCAGCTCAACCTCGGTCCCGTCAGCTCCGACAAGATAATTTCCCGATCCCTTTTCCGTAATGTGTCCGATAACGGATACAGTGGGGATCTCCTTCAGCTTTTCATAGGCATCCAGGGGCGTGGTGAAAAGCAGTTCAAAATCGTCTCCCCCGTTCAGCGCCGGCACAAGCGGATCGAGGTTGAATTCAGCAGCGACCCTTTCAGCTTCAATGTCGACGGGGATCTGCCTGCTGAAGATCCTGCATCCCGTGCCGGATGACTTGCAAAGCTGCATCAGGTCTGAAGCCAGCCCGTCCGTAATGTCAATCATCGATGTCAGCGGGATCGTTTTTTCTGCTAATTCAGTAAGCACCTTAACATTGATCTCCGGCTTGATCTGTCTTTCAACAACATAATCATATCCGGCCAAATCAGGCTGGATATTCCTGTCCTCCTCAAAGATCCTTTTTTCCCTTTCCAGAACCTGCAGTCCGAGGTAGGCTGCCCCGAGGCTGCCCGTAACACATATCAGGTCGTTGGGTTTCGCCCCGCTCCTCCGGGTAAGCTTTGCCTTCAGGGCATAACCTGTTGACGTTAAGCTTATTGTCAATCCTGTCAGCGAGGGAGAAGTGTCTCCGCCGGCCAGGTCCAGACCGTATTTGCTGCATGCAAGTCCTGCTCCTTCAAATATCTCATCTATATGTTCAACCGTGAATCTCGAGCTTATCCCCAGGCCGATGAGAACCTGCTCCGGGACTCCGTTCATGGCATAAATGTCGGAGATGGCCCGTATTATGCATTTATATCCCAGGTGCCTGAGAGGTGAATAAACAAGATTGAAATGTATACCTTCAAGAAGCAGGTCGGTTGAAACGAGGGTGTACCTGTCACCGGTATCAATTACGGCTGCATCATCCCCGATACCGATGACAGTTGATTTATTCTTCGTTGCAAACTTCTGGGAGATTTGATCTATAAGACCGTATTTCCCCAGCTCACTTATAGGGGTTCCGTTATTCTCAGCACTGCTCATCTGTATATTTCTGCGTTTATCTGTGCGACCGGCGGGGGAAATTAATTCCCGCAGGTTATAGAGTAATTATATCCCTGCCAAATGGCGTCAAAGCCAGAGCAGTCAGTTTAAAATGCTGCCTGCCGAACGGGATACCAACGATCGTGATGCAGAGCAGGAGACCGAAAACCGTATGTGTCAAAGCGATCCAGATACCTCCGAAAAGCAGCCAGATCAAGTTCATGATTATATACAGGCAGCCGGAAGCCCTGCTGTGAACCCGTGTGTCCCTCCCGAAAGGCCATATTGCCAGACCTGCAAGCTTCAGAGTCTGGACGCCGAAAGGTATTCCGACTATCGTTACTATCAGTGCAATGCTGCCGATAAGGTATTCAACGGCTATCACAAAGCCACCGAATAGAAGCCAGATAATGTTGCCCAGTATCTTCATATGCTGTTATTCAAGAGTGACTGTCTTGTCTTTCGGGTACTTCACTGAATAGGTAAGGACGATCTGCTTTGTCTCCTGGGGCTTGATGCTGAGATCCCATTTTACCTGGCCTGTTTGTGAATTCAGCTTTCCTCCTGACAGCTCTTCTGCAGCTACCGTGATCGCACTGTTCGACGAAACAGGAATCTGATCGTTAAGGGTCAGCTCCACGGGGATAGACTTATTATTCCTGATCGTGATAAGGAATGAATATATCTCAGTCTTGTTTGCACCGATGACTCTCCTGCTGGTAAAGTCCTTCCTCTTCTCTCTTTTCACAAGTATGCTGTTGTCGGTTCCCAGCGACAGGGTAAGCGTGTCAGACAGCTGGTTTACGTTAAGGGTTGAGTTACCTACATAAGTATTCTCAAAGTACAGGGTTGCCTCACCGCTCTGAAGGTTCTGCGCGGCCCAGTCGGTTATGTTGGCAGTAAGGTAAGCCATGGGAGCGAGTTTGGGCGTAGTGACATATTTATAACTGGCAGGGGTGGAGGTGCCCTGAATTTCCATTGTCTGCACCTTCCCGTCCGACACCACCGAATAGGGAACCGCAATGTCGAATGTAACGGTTGTCTCACCTATCTTTTTCTCAACTGCAACCGGTACTGCTTCTGCTTCCTTCATCATTGCCACGTCTGCAGCTGCTTCCTCAACCATTACAGCCTGGGGAGCATTGGAGCGTATGCCTGCAGCTTTTCCCTTAAGAGCGTTGTAGCGGACAACAGGTGTGAAATAATCTATAAACCAGGGATACAGAACTGGCATGTCGCCTGCTATCCAGGGGCTGGCATTGGAGAAGCTCATTTTAACATTGTTCCAGTCGACGCCAGTGTTCTGGAATACATTTGCCTTGTAGAAAATGCCGACAGGTAAGGTGATGTCGTCAACCCTTATGTCATATGACGGATACCATCCTGCATTTGATACGACATATGCGAAGGTCAGCCTTCCTGAAAGAGCCTTTTCGGCACTTACGGAAACGGATATCTCCCCGGAGGGAAGCTGTTTCTTTCCCTTCCTGTCGTTGATCTGGTTCTGAAGGGCGGTTATCTCTTTTTCATAATCTTTAATAAGCCGGTTCTTCTTCAAAACAGCAGTATTAACCTGCTCAATATTGGCAGTATACAGGTCCATTACCCCTTTTAGCTGCTCGAGGGTTACGGCAGATTGCTTTGTTGTCAGTATCTGCCTGTTCGCAATAAGGAACTGCTCTTTTTCCTTTAGCACGTTGATGGCTGTCTTTTCATCTTCCACCTTTATCTGGAGCTCCTCGATCTGGTTTCTGATCTTTTTTATTTCGGGAAGCTCCTCGAGGTTCTGAAGGTAATTGTTCTGAAGGTTGACACCCAGTACAGTGAAGTCTCCATATCCTTTTACCTGTATGCTCTGTGCGTCAATGTAAGGCGAGAGGCCGGTCAGCTTCAGAACATTCTTCCCGGCTGCGATCTCGACTGTTGCTTCGTGTGTAAGCTGCGCCCTGTCGGGATATACGGTTACATGCTTCAGTCCTGCCCTGATCTCTTTTTCAGTATCTGCGTATGAAGATAAAGCCAGGGAAGCGATAAATATTGAAGTAAGAATCAATCTTTTCATAGTCAAGTGATTTTTATGACCGATAAAGTTAAGGTTTTCCGAAGAATGAATCTGTCTCGAAATAAGAAATCCGTTAACCGCAAAGGTCGCAAAGATTTTACGCGAAGGCCGCAAAGTGTTATTTGTCAAATTCTTTACTTTGCGTCCTTTGCGTTGATTTACCCGCCGAAGCATTACCTGAATAATGAAGCTTTTGCGTAATCGGTAGCGCAGACGGGCTTTGCGCACTTTGCGGTTAAAAATAACTTTTGATGCAGCCTCTTTTATTATGAAATTGCTTCTGTTATTTGTTTATCAGTTCCAGATAACTGACTGCCTCTGCTTCACTGTGACCCGCCATGGGACATCCCGGCACCGGGCAGTTCTCGATCTTGTGTTCCTTGTTATCGGCAGGTTCCCAACCCAGGAGGAAGTAGAGTGCAAAGAAACCAAGCACATAGGCAACAGCCACATGCCATCCTTTCCTGATCCAGAGTATAACATTCCGGCCTTCCGGGAATTTGTTGGTTAAGGCTACACCTGCAGAGGAACCGAACCATACCATGGAACCTCCGAACCCGACTGTATATGCAAGCATCCCCCAGTCGTAATGACCCTGGTCGAGACAAAGCTTTGTAAGAGGAATGTTATCGAAAACAGCTGACAGGAATCCAAGGGCAAAAGCTGTTCCCCATGATGCATTGGGAAGTTCTTCCACAGGCATCATAGAAGCGCACATGACGAGGCAGAGCAGGAATATGGTTCCCTTGAGAGCTCCGGGAACCTCCTTCCAGGGCACAGGACGAAGAAATACGCCAAGCACAATAGCTATCCATACGCCCAGAGCAGGCATATCGTAAAGTATGTTTGAAATAATAGCCCCGGCAAGTATAAGCAACACATGGAGGAGTTTCAGCCAGTCTATCTTTATATTTACAGGTGCATCCTTCTCTATCTTCTGGAACTTATCCTGCTGATGGGATGCGAACCAGGCAAAAAAGAGCAAGGCAACAATAGCTGCAACCCAGGCATGCATAACATTCAGGGCAGATACCCCGTCGATCCACATCATTGTGGTTGTGGTATCTCCTACCACGCTCCCTGCTCCACCGGCATTGCTCGCCGCAACAATTGCTGCAAGGTACCCGATGTGAACTTTGTGTTTGAAAACCACCAGGGCTATAGTTCCTCCGATAAGGGCTGCTGCAATATTATCCAGGAAAGAGGACAGGATGAACACGAATATGAGAAGTAGGAAAGGCCCTTTCCAGTCATCAGGAAGGTACCTTGGTAATATCTCAGGAACATTTGATTCCTCGAAAATCCTTGAGAGTACTGCAAACCCCAGCAGCAGTCCGAGAAGATTCAGGATGATACCCCATTCTCCCTGGCGCAGTTCCTTGTCCAGAAGCTGTTCTCCGAAGGGTGTCGTACCGAACATGTGTTCCCCCAGATGAAATCCGGGGTCAAAGATGAACTTAAATATAAGCAATACCGTAAGCCCTGTCAGGGCCACCCAGAATGTCTGCTTGTGAAACAGGGCAACACCCAGCAGTATTAGTCCGAAGATCATAAACTCAACCCTTACAGGGCCGATGCTGGGAACTTCAGCCCCTGATGCCAGGAGCGTTACCGGTGCAAGTATCGTCAGAAGAAGCAGGAAAATTTTCTTTCCGCTGCTCCTGAACATCGAATTAGTTACATCTTTCATATGGGGCGTTCTGTTATTAAGGGCTCCAAATATATAGATATTTTTAATCCCGAATATTAACAGATGCTTTATGTACCCTCAATAGTTATTACAATTCCATATTTTGTTAAATTTTAAACAGGTGTGATGGTAATTTTATAATTTTGTATTCTTATTTAGATTAAATCTAATTAACAAAACAAACTCAGCGTTGTTAATCCTTCAATGCAGCTGATGAATTAAGAGGAAGATGGAGAAAGACCAGGATAAATTGCTGAACGACGTCACTTCGGGTGAATATAAATACGGCTTTTACACCGATATTGAGACAGACAGTATTGCCAGGGGACTGACCGAAGACACGGTAAAGCTGATTTCTGCCAAAAAAAGCGAGCCGGATTGGCTTCTTGATTTCAGGCTGAAATCTTTCCGTCAATGGCAGACAATGAAAATGCCTGCATGGGCAAACCTGAAGATCCCTCATATTGATTACCAGGATATCATCTATTATGCTGCACCAAGGCAGAGGCCTGCACTGGCCAGCCTTGACGAACTGGATCCGGAACTCAAGAAGACCTTCGACAAGCTGGGAATCCCGCTGGAAGAACAAAAGCATCTTGCAGGTGTGGCGGTAGATGCCGTGATGGACAGCGTATCGGTGAAAACCACATTCAGGGAAACCCTCGCCGAATCGGGCATCATATTCTGCTCTTTCAGCGAAGCAGTAAAAGAGTATCCCGAGCTTGTAAGGAGGTATCTTGGAACGGTGGTGCCTTACACCGATAATTTTTTTGCCACCCTTAATTCCGCAGTTTTCAGCGATGGTTCCTTCTGCTACATCCCGAAGGGAGTGAGATGCCCGATGGAACTCTCAACATATTTCAGGATCAACGCCGCAAATACCGGGCAGTTTGAAAGAACACTTCTTGTGGCAGATGAAGAGGCCTATGTAAGTTATCTCGAGGGATGCACAGCGCCGATGAGGGACGAAAACCAGCTTCATGCTGCCGTGGTGGAGATCATAGCCGAAAACAACGCCGAGGTAAAATATTCAACGGTTCAGAACTGGTACCCGGGTGACAAGGACGGCAAGGGAGGTATCTTCAACTTCGTGACAAAAAGAGGAATGTGCAGGGGTGAAAACTCGAAAATATCCTGGACCCAGGTTGAAACAGGGTCGGCTATTACCTGGAAATACCCTTCGTGCATACTGAAGGGCGACAACTCCACAGGCGAATTCTATTCGGTCGCTGTCACAAACCATCACCAGCAGGCGGACACAGGAACAAAAATGATCCATATCGGGAAGAATACGAAGAGCACCATTGTTTCAAAGGGGATATCCGCAGGCCTGGGACAGAACAGCTACCGCGGCCTCGTGAAGGTGCTCAGGAATGCTTCCGGAGCGAGGAATTTCTCCCAGTGCGATTCGCTCCTGCTGGGCTCCAGGTGCGGGGCACACACTTTCCCCTATATCGAGGTGGATAACCAGACTGCAATAGTGGAACATGAAGCAACAACCTCAAAGATCGGCGAGGATCAGATATTCTACTGCAACCAGCGGGGGATCTCCACTGAAGATGCCATAGCGCTTATTGTCAACGGCTATGCAAGAGAAGTGATAAATAAACTGCCGATGGAATTTGCAGTGGAAGCACAGAAGCTGCTGCAGATAAGCCTCGAGGGAAGCGTTGGGTGAGGGAGACGGAAGACGGAAGACGGAAGACAGAAGATAAAAGAAAATCAAATCACATCCCTGCACCCCCTCTTTGCTTTGCAGAGAGGGGGCTGGGGGGTGAGTTCATAAGAACAATATAGTAAGACAACTATTAGACAAATATGCTGATAATTAGTAACTTAAACGCCTCAATCGACGGAAAGAGCATTCTCAAGGGAATAAGCCTTGAGGTGAAGGCAGGGGAGGTCCATGCCATAATGGGTCCTAACGGATCGGGCAAGAGCACTCTTGCAGCTGTGCTGGCCGGAAGAGAGTTTGCACAGGTAACCGAAGGAACTGTTACCTATATGGGCAGGAACCTTCTCGAAATGCCTGCAGAGGACCGTGCCCGAGAAGGGATCTTCCTCGGGTTCCAGTATCCTATAGAGATCCCCGGGGTAAGCATGGTCAACTTCATGAAGACAGCTGTTAATGAACACCGGAAATATAAGGGACTTGAACCTCTTTCTGCATCGGATTTCCTGAAGCTCATGAGGGATAAGAAGGAACTTGTGGAAATTGATTCAAAGCTTGCCAACAGGTCTGTTAATGAAGGATTCAGCGGCGGCGAGAAGAAGAAGAATGAAATATTCCAGATGGCAATGCTCGAACCCAGGCTGGCTATCCTTGATGAGACCGACTCAGGCCTCGACATCGATGCGCTCAGGATTGTCGCCAATGGAGTCAACAAGCTTAAAAAGCCAGATAATTCGACAATAGTTATTACCCATTACCAGCGGCTCCTGGATTATATTGTTCCCGACGTTGTACATGTCCTTTACGATGGCAGGATAGTGAGAACGGCAGGCAAGGAACTTGCCCTTGAGCTTGAGGCAAAAGGCTACGACTGGATAAGAAAGGAAGTTAATAACTCATGAGCACACAGGAAGAAAGATCGGGACGATACCTTGACTTCTACCGCGATAATATTGAAAGGATCTCGGAGAATTCATCACCTTATATCAACTCCTTCAGGCAAAATGCCATCGAGGAGTTCAAAAAGCTTGGAATACCGACACGTAAGAATGAATCGTACCGGTACACCAATCTCGATACATTTTTCGGTCATCCTTACAGCAGTTATTTCATGCCTTCCGAACCCGATTTCGTTAAAGCTGAAGAGTTCAGGTGTGATGTTACTGACCTTGATGCCCATGGCGTGGTACTCATAAACGGCTTTTACCCGACTATCACCGGTAAGCTCAGGGAACTACCGGGAGGCATCTGGATAGGAAGCCTCAGTGAAGCATCAAGGAAATTCAGCGGCATGATAGAACAGCACTACGGCAGGTACGTCAACGGGAATTCAGACGGACTTGTGCACCTGAACACTGCACTGGCATCCGACGGAGTTTTCCTCTGGATACCTGAGGGTGTCAGCCTGGGGAAGCCGATACAAATAGTCAACCTCGTTAACTCTGACCAGGACATATTCAACCAGCACAGGAATCTTATCATCGCGGAAAAGAATTCAGACATCACGCTGATAATCTGCGACCATACATTGTCGCCTCAGAAATTCCTGACCAATGCGGTTACCGAGATACATGTGGGGGAGAATGCTCATTTCAACATCATACGTGTGCAGAATGAGCACAACAATGCTGCAAAGATCACTCATACCTTCATACACCAGGAGAGGAACAGTGTTGCCACATCGAATAATATCACCCTTCACGGAGGTCTCGTACGCAACAGCACCCATCATTACCTGGGCGGGGTAGGAGCAGAGTGCAACTCTTTCGGACTCTATCTCTCCGACAAGTTCCAGCATGTCGACAACTATGTGAACGTCGATCATGCTTTCCCCAGCTGCAAAAGCAACCAGCTGTTCAAGGGTGTTCTCGACGATATGGCCACAGGGGCATTTAACGGAAGGATCTATGTTCATCCTGATGCACAGGGCACGATGGCATATCAGAAAAACAGCAGCATACTTCTCACCGATGATGCAAAAATGGATACAAAACCTCAGCTCGAGATCTATGCCGACGATGTTAAATGCAGTCACGGGGCAACCGTAGGCCAGCTCGATGAGAATGCACTTTTCTACCTCAGGTCAAGGGGCATCGACAAGAGGCAGGCAAGGCTCATGCTCATGTTCGGTTTCGCGCATGAAGTATTACAGAACATCAATGTGGAAGCGCTGCGCGAAAGAATGGACAACCTCGTGATGCAGAGGCTGAAGGGAGAACTTTCAAGATGTGCAAGCTGTATGGTAAAATGCGTTTAAGGGAAACGAAGTGAAAGACATCAGCGAAATACGGTCCGATTTCCCGATCCTGGCAACAAAAGTCTACGGCAAACCCCTCGTATACCTCGACAACGGAGCTACAACCCAGAAACCCCTAAGCGTAATCAACGCTGTAAATGAGGTTCTTACCGGGTACAACGCAAACATTCACCGCGGGGTTCATGCAATCAGCGACAGGGCCTCCGAGGAATACGAGAAAGCCAGGGAAAAGGTGCGCGGTTTTATAAATGCCGGCAAAAGGGAAGAAGTGATTTTCACATCGGGAACCACGGGCTCAATCAATGCAGTGGCTTTTTCATTCGGAGAAAGATTTGTGCACCGGGGCGACGAAATACTTATAAGCTGTCTCGAGCATCATTCCAACATTGTCCCCTGGCAGATGATGTGCGAAAGGAAAGGTGCCAGGCTGAAGATAATACCCATAAATGATAAGGGAGAAGTCATTATCGAAGAATACCTGAAGCTTCTCTCCCGTCAAGTGAAGCTGGTGGCGGTGACACAAGCCTCCAATGCACTCGGGACAGTAGTGCCTGTAAAGAAAATGATTGAGTCTGCACATTCTGCCGGTATCCCTGTTCTTGTTGACGGAGCACAGGGAATCAAGCACGGAGTTACAAACGTAGCGGATATGGACTGCGACTTTTATGTCTACTCCGGGCATAAGATCTATGGTCCGACAGGTATCGGTGTTCTCTATGGAAAGGAAAAATGGCTGACCGAACTGCCTCCTTACCAGGGAGGAGGCGACATGGTGGAGAACGTAACCTTTGAAAAAACCACTTTCAATGTGCTTCCTTTCAAATTCGAAGCCGGTACAACGAATTTCCCGGGAGCAATAGGGCTGGGCGCCGCCCTCGATTATGTTCTTTCGGTGGGAAGGGAGAATATCCGCTACAGGGAACAGGAACTCCTGGAATATGCAACGCAAAGGCTTTCATCGATACCGGGGCTCAGGATATACGGTGATTCCGCGTCCAAAATTTCCACAGTTTCGTTCCTGCTGGAAGGAATTCACCAGTATGATACAGGCATGATCCTCGACAAGCTCGGCATTGCCGTCAGGACAGGGACACATTGCGCCCAGCCTGTAATGGAGAGATTCGGGATTTCAGGAACCGTCAGGGCTTCGATGTGCTTTTATAATACCCGTGAAGAAATAGACATCCTTGGAACGGGAATTGAAAAGGTAATATCAATGTTTTCATAGTGAATTGATGACCATCAGCCAGATACAGGACAATATAGTTGAGGAGTTTTCAGTCTTCGACGACTGGATGGACAAATACAACCTGCTCATCGACATGGGGAAGGATATACCCCGGATCGACCAGAAATTCAAGACGAACGACCACCTTATCGAAGGCTGCCAGTCGAAGGTCTGGCTCAGGCCTGAGTTCAGGGACGACAGGGTGTATTTCACTGCCGACAGCGACGCAATAATAACAAAAGGTATCGCAGGGCTGCTGATTAAAGTACTCTCCGGCAGAACTCCCGATGAAATTATTTCTGCCGATCTTTACTTTATCGACAGGATAGGCCTGAGACAGAATCTCTCACCAACACGTTCAAACGGGCTTCTGTCGATGATACGCCAGATGAAGCTTTATGCGATGGCATTTAAGGCTACCGGGAGGTAGGATTTCGGAATGCGGATTGACGATTTCGGATTTAAATCCGCAATCGAAAATCCGAAATCCGAAATATCATCATTTTGATACAAAGTATTATTGTATAGCCATGGATGCAGAGGAAAAACTCGAAATAGAAACCAGGATAGTGGGTGTTCTGAAAAGCATCTTTGATCCTGAGATCCCGGTGAACATTTATGACCTGGGACTTATCTACAACATTGAAATAGACGATGAGAGCATTGCTCATATCACGATGACACTGACAGCACCCAACTGCCCGATGGCCGATCAGCTCATCGAGGAGGTGAAGTACAAGGTCGGAGGCACCAGGGGGGTGAAAGACATCGATCTGAAGCTTACTTTCACCCCTCGATGGGATAAAAGCATGCTCAGCGATGAGGCAAAACTGGAACTTGGATTCCTGTAAAATAAATGTCAATGGGAGACGACCTGAAAATCCTGTCGGAAAAGATTAAACAGAAAGCCCTCGCCCTGGGTTTTGACATCTGCGGGACCGCCAAAGCACGTCATCTTTCGGAACAGGAGCTTCATTTCAGGGCCTGGCTTGGGAAAGGGATGAACGACAGGATGGCTTACCTCGAGAGGGACCCGGCCGGCAGGTTCAATCCCGAACTGGTTTTCTCCGGGGTTAAATCGCTGATAGTGGCAGGAATAAGCTATTATTCCGAACAGGGGCAGGTTGAAAGGGATGTTCCTGTTCTCACGCGTTATGCCTATGGTGAGGATTATCACGATGTTATAATTCCGAAACTCCGGAAATTGCTCAGCTTTATCAGAGAAAAGGTCCCGGGAGCTGAAGGCAGGGCTTTCTCAGATACAGGGTTCCTTCATGAGAAATCATGGATAGTTGAAGCAGGACTGGGATGGCAGGGAAAACATTCCATAATGATAAACCCGCAGATTGGTTCCTACTTCTTTATAGGCATTCTGATGGTCAATATCGAACTTGACTATGACGATCCCTTCACCAGAGATCGATGCGGTTCCTGCAGACTCTGCATCGATTCGTGTCCCACGGCTGCCATAAATGAAGACAGGACAATAGATGCCAGGAAATGCATTTCAAACCTGACGATCGAAAACAGGGGTCCTATTCCGGAGGAGATAGTACCGAAGCTCGGCGGAAGGGTCTATGGTTGTGACAGGTGCCAGGAAGTCTGTCCCTGGAATAAAGGCATCAAACCTCACAATCATCCTGAATTCAGGATAAGCGAAGCAGTTGCATCCATGACACGAAAAGACTGGGAGTCAATCACAGAGGACCGGTTCAAGAGTCTCTTCGGAAGAACGGCGGTTGTAAGGGTCAAATTCCCTGACTTCAGGCGGAATATCGTAGATGCGTTCCGTTCCATGGGAACATCCGGTTAAGGTTCGCCCAGTATTGTAACGACAACTTCCCTCTGGTTCCTCGGTCCGTCGAATTCACACAGAAAGATATTCTGCCACCTGGAGAGCCCTGCGCTGCCGTCAACAATTGGGATTGTTTCCGAAGCCCCGACAATGCCTGCCTTGAGGTGTGCATCACCGTTATTGTCCTGGTGATCATGTTCCCATATACCCGAAGGTATAAGCCTGCCAAGTAGAGTTAAAACGTCATTCTGCACCGATTCATCCCAGTTCTCCTGGATCATTATGGCGGCAGTCGAACCCCTTGCGTATACTGAAGCAATACCTGTCCTTGTCCGGCTTTCCTTTATCACTTCCACAACTTTATTCGTGATATCGTATAATCCGTTCTTTTTGTCGGTTCTGATATTCAGTATCTTTTGCATACCGGTTGATAGTTAAATTACTATTTTATTTTGTTACCTTTCTGATATTCAAACGTCTTAAGTAAAGATAACTATAACCATGAAAGCAAAATCACTGAAGTATGCAGTTTCTTTTGTTGTTTTTTTCATCGTATCATGCGATGAACCTGAAACAGTGGTTACCAACATTGTGCATCCCGACGGATCGATTACAAGGAAGATTGAAATGAGGAACATCCAGGATAATTTTGAGATCCGGGATGTACAGGTGCCCTACGACAGTACATGGACGGTCAGGGATTCCATTGCTACTGACGGGGGAGAAGATACGCTCTGGTTCAGAATGGCTGAGAAAACTTTCCGGACTGCTGAAGAACTAAACCAGACATATATCAGCGACAGCAGTGGGAACCGTGAAGCCCGCAGGAGAACTGAATTTAAAAAGTCATTCAAATGGTTTAATACCGGGTACAGGTTCGCAGAGATACTTGAAAGAAGACTGGAACACGGTTATCCGTTGTCGGAATACCTTGACAGTGAAGAGTTGAAATGGTTCTTTACCCCCGATAATATTTCTGATGAATTGAAAAATGGCCCCGACAGCCTTAAATACAGGGCTATGGATGATACCATACAGAAAAAGACTGATAAATGGATAATGAGATGCCTGGCTTCGGAATGGTCGGCTGAATTTGTTAGGCTGACTGAAGGAAAAGCAGGCCCGGAGCTCTCTCAGGAATCACTTAAATCACGTGAAAATGAGCTGATCAGCCTGATTGAGAGATCCGGACGCGATCTTGACTCCCTCTGGAATAACGGGATTATACAAAACGAATTTCTTGGCATGGAGTACGGGCAGAAGTTCCGGACTGAAGCAGATTCCGCAGCAGGCACCGTAGCCGAAAAACTCTTTTTTAATTTCGATGATTATTCACTCAGGATCATAATGCCCGGGGAACTTACCGGTTCCAACGGATTTGCTGACTCAGCAGGAGTGATGCAATGGAGGGTCAGGTCAGATTTCTTCATTACCGAACCTTATGTCATGTGGGCTGAATCAAAAACACCAAATAAGTGGGCATGGATCGTGACAGGAATATTTGTGTTGTTCGTCCTTACAGGCATAATGTTCAGATCTTTAAGAAGATAAAATAAAACAGGAGCGTCAAACTGACGCCCCTGTCTCACCCTAAAAACCAAACCTGATCAAAAACGAATAATTATCTGACGTAATCCTTGAGGATAAGCATCAGCTTCTGTCGTGTGAAGAATATTCTGCTCTTTACCGTCCCTATCTTTAAACCCAGTTCGTCGGCTATTTCCTTGTATTTATATCCTTCAATATGCATTCTGAACGGGATCCTGAATTCATCCTCGAGGGAGTCGATGGCTTTTTCTATCTCATTCTCGGAATAACTCGACTCGGGAGAAATGAATCCCTTGTCCTGGGGCTGGTTTATATAATACAGATCCTGAGTTCCGTCGATTATGGTATTCTCCTTAACACCTCTCCTGTAGTTATTGATAAATGTGTTCTTCATTATCGTGAACACCCACGCTTTAAGGTTTGTGTAGTCGGTGAATTTTTCCTTGTTGGTTATTGCCTTCAGGAAAGTGTCCTGCACCAGGTCGAGTGCATCATCGCGGTCTGAAGTCAGGCTCATCGCGAACCTCTGAAGGTTCGGCTTCATTCCTATAAGCTTGCTGGTGAATTCATATGTTGTCATTGCTCTCGTCTCTTTAGTTGGTAATGCAAATGTAAATCAATAATAAAAGATATGCAAATCTTAATATCTTAAAATCCCCGTAATTTAAACCTGTTCTAAATAATGTTAAGAGCTAATAAACAGATATACAGTGTTTTGAAAGTTTATTTGATGCCAGTTTCCAAATTAAATACAAATATTAAAATCCCCCATATTCATTCCTGATACCGGTTTTTATAAGTAGATTCCCGGGTATCCGTGAACAACTTTTTTTAGTATTTTTAAAGAAAAAATGGAGTACAGCATTGTTCTTAAGAACGGGATGGTGCTCAGGGGTGTTATTTCCGCTCCCGGAGGCATTCCGAAGGCTTTTATCCTTTTTGTCCATGGGCTGGGCGAGCATATAGGCAGATACGACCACTGGACTTCTTACCTGAGAAGCAGCGGAATAGGATTTACGGGAGTCGACCTGCCTGGTCACGGCCGGTCCGATGGAGCCCGAGGCCATATCGGAAGCTATGCCCTTACCGATGAGATGATAGGCATCCTGAATGAACATATCTGCAAGACTTTCCCTGGAATACCGGTATTTATATATGGCCATAGCCTCGGCGGGGGAATTGTCCTCGATCATCTGGTCCGTCGCAAGCCGTCATTCCGGGGTGCAATAGTAACTTCACCATGGATAAAGCTGGCCTTCCAGCCGAGCAGGTTCAAAATCCTGCTGGCAGGTACTATGAGACACATTTTACCAGGACTGACACAGCCTTCAGGACTGGTAGTGGATCATATTTCACACGACAGTGAAGTTGTTCAGAGATACAATTCCGACCCGCTGGTCCACGACAGGATATCAGTCAGCCTCTTTCACAATGCAATGAACGCAGCTGCCGGCGCTCTCCGCAATGCCCGTCAGCTTGAGATCCCGCTGCTTCTGATGCATGGAAGCAGCGACATGATCTGCTCTCCTGAAGGAAGCCTTGAAATTGCTTCCGCAACTGACAGAGCAGAACTTAAAATTTGGGACGGAGGTTACCACGAGCTTCATAATGAACTATTCAAAGAAGATGTGTTCAGTTATCTCCTCAACTGGATGACCAAACAACTCATCTGAACCGGATGGATCTCAGAACGATTGTAAAAACCGATCTTTCGCCCTTCAGGATCTCATACAGGAATCCGGTCTTGTTCCTGGGATCTTGTTTCGCCGCATATATAGGGGAGCGGATGAAGAACGGGAAAATGCCGGTTTGCATTAATCCATCAGGTACGGTATATAACCCGGTTTCGGTGGACAATACCCTGGAAATGATCACCTCCGGCAGAAAACTCCTGATGGCGGATCTTTACAATCATAACGGGAACTGGCTGAGTTTCGATCATTACACGGAGTTTTCATCCGAAAACCCTGACGAAGTCCTGGAAAGGATAAATACCAGGACCGCTGAAGCATCAGCATTCCTTTCCGGTCAGGGATTCCTCTTTATAACATTCGGCACGGCAAGAGTATACAGGTGGAAGAGAACAGGGAAGGTCGTTTCCAACTGCCACAGGATACCAGCTGCGGAATTCAGCAGCGAGCTTCTGCCGGTTGAGGATATAGTAGCAACGTGGAACAAGAGGCTCGACATGCTCGCTTCGAACTTTCCGGGGCTGAAGGTAGTCTTTACGATAAGTCCGGTAAGGCATTGGAAGGACGGGGCTCATGGCAACCAGGTAAGCAAGTCGGTTTTGTTCCTGGCTACCGAAAAGCTGCTGGCTCATCCCTCATCACCGGCATATTTCCCTGCCTATGAGATCCTTATGGATGACCTGCGCGACTACCGCTTCTACGACAACGACATGCTGCACCCTTCAGGGCAGGCTGTTGATTATATCTGGAATGTCTTTGCCGAAAGTTATATGGATGAGAAAACAAGACAGCAATGGAAGGAGATCTCTTCAGTAACACGCGCAATGGAACACAGGATAAACACGTCATCATCCGCCGGGGTCAGGAAGTTCGTGGCAGGCATGCTCTCAAAAATTGACTCGATCGGGCAGAAATATCCCGGCACAGACCTGAGTGCCGAGCGGGCCTGGTTCAACGGTCTCATCGGGCATTAGATCAAAAAATCTCCGGAACTTTAAACAATCCCCGGTTCCGGATTGTTCTTAAGGCAAATTTCAGGGTTTTATGAGACGTTTATATATTTTACTTCTCCTTGCCGCAATTGTGATCTACCCGCTTACGGGACAAACGAATTCGGGTGTGATCAAAGGCAGGGTTTACAATTTAAAGACAAACGAAGGAGTTCCCTTTGCCACCATACAGATCTGGGGCACCACCACCGGAGCCGTTTCCGACTTTGACGGCAACTTCATGTTTACGGGGGTCAAGCCCGGGTACGTTGAACTGAGAGTCTCTTCAGTAGGTTATAATCCTTATATTTCCTCGGCTCTGCTGGTAACGAACAGTAATCCTGTGAATATCGAGATACCTCTTGAGGAACTTGCAATAAATGTCGGAGAAGTGGTTATAAAAGCTTCTCCTTTTATCAAGAAGGCGGAAACCCCGGTGTCGGTGAGAATAATCGGGATCGATGAGATAGAAAAGAACCCGGGCGGCAACCGCGACATCTCAAAGGTTATACAATCATTCCCGGGTGTTGCCTCAACTCCTGCATTCAGAAACGATGTGATAGTCAGGGGAGGAGGGCCTAATGAGAACAGGTTCTATGTCGATAATGTCGAGATCCCGTACCTGAACCATTTCTCAACCCAGGGAGCTTCGGGAGGTCCCGTCGGCATTCTGAACGTCGATTTCGTCCAGTCTGTCGATTTCATATCAGGAGCCTTCCCTGCATCGAGGGGTAATGCGCTCAGCTCGGTCCTGAATTTTACCTTCCTCGACGGCAACAGGGAGAAGATGAAATATCGTGCAACACTGGGAGCCTCCGACCTGGCTCTGACAATCGACGGCCCGACGGGAGAGAACAGTTCCTTCCTCTTTTCGGTAAGGAGATCTTACCTCAAGCTCCTTTTTACTGTGCTCGACCTTCCTTTTTTCCCAAACTACACCGACCTGCAGTTCAAATACAGGGTACGACTTGATGAGAAGAACGAACTAACCCTAATCGGTCTCGGTGCCAAGGATGACTTTGAACTGAATCTTAAGGCAGATGATACTGAATATCAGCGATATCTGCTCGATAATATACCTGTCCAGGAACAATACAGCTATACAACGGGGATCGTTTACAAGCATTTCATCAACAAGGGTTTTGATACCTGGGTACTGAGCAGGAATTACCTGAATAACACGCAGTACAAATATGCCGGAAATATAGAAGCTGACACGAACAGGCTTCTCGACTATTTCTCGGGAGAAGGTGAAATAAAACTGAGGTTCGAGAGGACCATAATAGGTGATAAAGGTCTGAGAGTCAATATCGGGGCAGGATCAGAATACGGACATTACAGGAATTCAACCTACAGGCTTTTCTATACCGGTGAAGGTGTGAACTCACTTGATTATGAGACAAATCTGAAGGTTGGGAAATTTGGTATTTCCGGGCAGGTGAGCAACTCATACCTCGACCAGAAACTAAAACTTTCACTGGGTCTCCGGACGGACTTCAATACATATTCCTCTTCCATGTCGAATCCGCTCCGCCAGCTCTCCCCGAGGTTTTCTGCCTCCTATGCTCTTACCGAAAAGCTGAATATTAACTTCAACATAGGCAGGTATTACCAGATCCCCCCATACACAGCGTTGGGCTATTCGACGGCAACGGAACAGTTTGTGAACAGGAACAACAACCTCAGGTATATAAGCTCCGACCACATAGTAGGTGGGATAGAACTGCTGCCGGGTGAGAACATTCAGCTTACCCTGGAAGGCTTTATGAAGTTGTATTCAAAGTATCCCTATTCGGTAAGGGATTCCGTTCCTCTCGGAAGCAAAAGCGCCGATTACGGAATTTTCGGGGATGAGGAACTGCTTTCGGTTTCGGATGGCAGGGCTTACGGCATTGAACTGCTGGGAAGGCTTAAGGAGTTCAAAAAGACCAACCTGGTTTTCTCATACACCTTTGTCAGGAGTGAGTTCCGCGACCTCAATAATGCATGGCTTCCGTCATCATGGGACAACAGGCATCTTTTCAACGTTACGGCGACGAAGAAATTTAACCGGAACTGGGACCTGGGATTCAAATGGAGGTTCGTGGGAGGAGCACCTTATACACCTTACGATGAAGAAAGATCGATGCTTAAGGCTGCATGGGATCTGCAGGGTCAGGGCTATCTTGATTACTCGAGGTTCAACAGCCAGAGGCTAAAGTCATTCCACCAGCTTGACATAAGGGTCGATAAGCAATACTTCTTCAGGGGCTGGTCGTTAATGCTTTACCTGGATATCCAGAATCTCTACAATCACCAGGCCGATCAGCCTGCGATACTTCTACGCGACTCCGATCCTGTGACAGGCATCCCGCTTACAACCGGCACCAATCCGGTCAGGTATGTTAAGAAATATATCGATGGCTCATCGGGAACCGTTCTGCCTTCAATCGGAATTATGGTCGAATTTTAATACAGTTAGGAAATGAACAGAATTTTAATATCAGTCATAGCACTGGCTCTGGCCTCCTGCACCACAGGTTCCATGAAGAAGCAATCGCAGCTTCCTGAAGAAAAAACCACTATCGAAACAAATGCCGGCGGTCAGGGTCCGCAAATAACTGTAGAGGTCAGCAGGGGTGAATCATTCTATTATCCTCTTTTTGCTATATGGATAGAAGATACTGACGGCAATTATATTCAGACGCTATATGTGGCCAGGTCGGTGGCAACAGGAGTTTTCAAATACGCCAGGCAGGAAGGGAACAGGTGGGTAAGCGAGGTAAAGAGAGCACCCCAGACCCTTCCCTACTGGGCTCATAAGAGAGGAGTCAGGGCTGCAGACGGGCTTTTCGTCCCCGATTCGGAAACTGTTGTTCCTGATGCATACACCGGTGCAACTCCCATAACGGGATTTGTTCTCAATACAAGAGCCGACGGCCCGCTTCCGGGGGAATTCAGGGTAATGCTGGAGATAAACCAGAACTGGGACTGGAACGAATATTGGACCAACGACAGGTTCCCCGGTGACGGGAATTACATGATGTCGTGCCAGCCGGCTCTTGTCTATGAGGCAGTGATTGATACTTCAGCCCCCTCGCGTGAATGGTTGATGAGACCAATAGGACACAGCCATTATTCGGGAAAGACCGGTGAACTGTTCACCGACCTCAGCACAATAACCACTGCACTGAATATTGTCGCTTCGGCTCGCGTGAGGATCAGGTGATCAAAGCAGGTTTTCAACAGCACTGATAAAGCCGGCAGGATCGCTCGTTGTTATGATTTTTTCAGGCGCTTTCTTTTCCTTTTCGTCGGGGAAGTCACTTAGGATTATTTTCTTGATCATCAGTGATTTTCCGATGTTTGCAAAGTAACTGATCCTTTTTTTCGCAAAGTCGAAACCGCTGGAATTGACCACCAGGTATTCGAACGACTTGATCTTAAAGATCTCGATAACCTCCGATGCAGGCAGTATCCCTCCGGTGTAAATCACGTCGAACCCCCGTTTCCTGAGTACGTATTTGTAGAAAAGGAAATTATTGTCGCTCAGGCTGTCGGACGTATTGATCATTGCTACGACAGGCTTTGCTTTCTGGCTTCCTGTTTTCAGGAGGCTTTCCTCGATGATTATCAGCTGCCTGATAGTGTTCCTGATGAACTGTTCCTGGGCCCTGGAAAGGCTCCCGGTCTGCCACAGTATCCTCGATTTTTGAAGGAGGGGATGCAGGTACCGGCAATAGGCGTCCTCGATACCGCTCCTCCTTATGAAGGGCGTGAGGGAGTCCCTGAAAAGATCTTCGTTGAACCTTATGGCATTCATCAGTATCTTTCCCGGCTGGAAATCGTTGTCAGGATTATCGTTGCTTCCCGACACAGCCATTACCTTCTGGGTAAGCTCATCTTCATCGAGCTTTGCTATCTTTGATATTTTCAGTCCGTTCCGGTTCAGGTATGCGACATTAAGGATCTTTTTAAGCTCTGTCTCACTATAGGTCCTGATATTGGAATCAGTCCTTTCAGGCACCAGGATCCTGTATCTCTTTTCCCATATCCTTATGGTATGAGCCTTAATCCCGGAGAAATTCTCAAGGTCCCTTATAGAGAAAACATTCATTCCTTCTTCCATGGCTGGTGGTATCAGTTAAAAGTTAGTAAATATTCCCTGATAATTAAACAAACGGTGAGCGCTAATGTTTCTGATCAGCGCAACACTGTTGAATTTAATATATCTGACTTGCGGAAAATTCCCCCGAAAATCCGCTTCAGTGCCGAAAAATCCTCATTCGGCCTGTTCAATCATTATCTTTTTCACAATCCTGGCCCCGTCTTCCAGGCTGATCGTCACAAGGTACATGCCCCTCTTTGGATTGTCGAGGATGATCCTGACAATCTTTTCAGGGTTATTGTATTTTACCTTGAAGATGTCCTGACCTATGATATTTGTAACCTTCAGGGCTGAGATTGGCTTGTCGCTGTTAATGTTGAAGAAATTCTCCCTTACCGGAACGGGATATATCCTCAGGCTTGCCGTAGAGGCTTCCGCCAGAGTACCTTTCCCTGCAGTTCCGGGGGCAAAGCTAACGGTATCCTTCTGAGCCTTAAGGCCCAGGCATAAAATTATAAACAGAATAAAGAGCAGGCTCTTCTTCATATTTATACCGTTTAACATCACTCTATCAAAAATTGTGCTAAAGTTATAAAAAATTTAAACATTTTCATCAAGATGCCTGAGTGCGCGCTCCAGGTCTTCCGGAGTATCGATGCTGATGCTTTCATGTCCGGTAACGGCGGTTCTTATCTTTATGCCGTTTTCAATCCACCTGTTCTGCTCAAGCGATTCGGCCGACTCAAGCATGCTTCTCTTCATCGCCGTTATCTGCCTGAGAACCTCAGTGGTGTAGGCGTAAAGCCCCAGGTGTTTGTAGTACACATGCTCATGTGACCATCTCGATGCATCCGTACCCCTGAGATAGGGTATGGCAGCCCTGCTGAAATAAATTGCATTGCCCGAAAAATCAACGACTACCTTAACATGGTTCGGATTAAAGATATCTTCTCCCGGTTCTGTTTTCCTTACAAGTGTTGCTATCTGAACCGAGCTGTCGGTGAAGCAGGATTTCAGAAGCTCAATCTGTTCCGGGTTGATGAAGGGTTCATCACCCTGGATATTCAGGACAATGTCGATGTTCCTGCCGGTTTCTGCTGTAATTATCGCGGCAGCCTCCGCACACCGGTCGGTGCCGCTGAAATGATCTGCCGATGTCATTACCGCTTTTCCCCCGAAGCTGTTTACTGCTTTCATTATTCTCCCGTCGTCGGTGGCGACATAAACAAGTTCCGCAGCCATGGACGCTTGTTCATAAACCCTTTGTATCATTGTTTTGCTGCCGATTTTCACCAGGGGCTTCCCGGGAAACCTGGTGGAAGCATATCGTGCCGGAATAATGACCGCAAACCGATTTCCTGATTGATCTTCCATCCCGCGAAATTACGAAAAATGGATTTCCCGGGATTTCAAAAATATCTTAAATTTGCACATTCCGTGAAAAGAGCATGAAAGATCTGCAAAGCATAAAGCAACGATTTGGAATTATAGGTAATTACGAAGGCCTGAACAGGGCTATCGACATAGCCGTTCAGGTGGCCCCCACGGACCTTTCAGTTCTCATAAGCGGCGAAAGCGGAACCGGTAAGGAAGTCTTCCCCCAGGTAATCCATGCACACAGCTCACGTAAACACGGACCCTACATAGCCGTTAACTGCGGTGCCATACCCGAGGGAACAATTGACTCAGAGCTATTTGGGCATGAAAAAGGCTCATTCACCGGAGCAACGGATAGCAGGAAAGGTTATTTTGAAGTCGCCGACGGCGGGACGATATTTCTCGATGAGGTGGCAGAACTTCCCCTGTCGACGCAGGTAAGGCTTCTGAGGGTGCTTGAGACCGGTGAATTCATCAGGGTCGGATCATCAAAGGTCCAGAAGACGAATGTAAGAGTGATCGCAGCAAGCAATGTGGATGTAGCTGCGGCAATAGACCACGGAAGATTCAGGGAAGATCTGTTTTACAGGCTTAACACTGTCCCGATACGGATACCCTCCCTCAGCGAGAGGGGAGAAGATATAATCCTTCTTTTCAGGAAATTCGCTGCCGATTTTGCCGAAAAATACAGGATGCCTTCGATAAGGCTCGACGACGAGGCAAGGATCATGCTTCTGAACTACTCGTGGCCAGGGAACGTCCGGCAACTCAAGAATATTACCGAACAGATATCAATCATTGAAAACGAAAGGGAAATTAAAGCAGCAACACTCAAGGCTTACCTGCCCGACTATGACGGTGTGAAGCTTCCTGCGGTAATTAAGAGAGACGACGACAAGACTTTTTCATCCGAGAGGGAAATACTTTACAAGATCCTCTTCGACATGAAGAACGATATGAATGATCTCAAGAAGCTTGTATATGACCTGATCAGGAATGAAGATGCTTCGGCGCTTAGTGAATCCGACACGAGAGTCATCAGGAACCTTTTCAGGGATAAGGTCGAAGTGCAGGGTAACAAGCCTTCGGAAAGCCCGAAGGTGGATTTTTCTATCAGCAAGGACAGGGAAGACATCATAGATACAGAGGAAATCGTTGAGGAATCGCTTTCCCTTGCCGGAAAAGAAGCTGAAATGATCCGCAAGGCACTCGAAAAGTACAGTGGAAAAAGAAAGCTTGCCGCTCATGAACTGGGGATCTCGGAACGAACGTTATACAGGAAAATCAAGGAATATGGAATTGAAATGTAGAACCCGGTCAATCTTCAGGACAAAAACCCTGGCCCTTGCCGCTATGGCTGCAATGATGATCGTTCTGCATTCCTGCAAGATAAGCTATTCCTTTACGGGCGCTTCGACAGACGGACTCCGGACCGTGAGCATACAAACCTTCCAGAACAGGGCGAGTCTTGTGCAGCCCGGGCTGAGCCGCACCCTAACCGATGCTCTTATTGATAAATGCAAGGCTCAGACGAACCTGAGCACGGTGACGGGTCTGGGTGATGCCAATTTCGAAGGAGAAATAACCGATTACAACACCAGGCCACTTACCGTGGGTGCTGATGCCCAGGCGGCAACAAACAGGTTCACAATTACCATCAAGGTGAAATTCACCAATTCGGCCAAACCCGATAACAGTTTTGAACAGTCCTTTTCGCGGTATGAAGACTATCCCGCATCAAGGGAACTGAGCCAGGTTGAGGCGGAGCTTACAGACAAGATCGTTGAACTTCTGGTAGAGGATATTTTTAACAAGGCATTCGTTAACTGGTGATCATCATGAACAGGAACGATTTTCTGAGGATGATGGAAAATGCCGGTCCGGCTGACAGGTCTGCCGTTAGCGAGGTGAACGAGCTTATAAACATTTTTCCCTGGTTCCAGAGTGCATATCTGCTTTTTCTCAAGGGACTAAAGAACACCGACGATGTGAAATTTGAAAGCCAGCTCCGTTCAATGGCCATGCGTATTGCCGACAGGGAGATCCTCTACTGGCTCCTTAAACGGGATAAGCTTCCGGAAACAGTTGAAGAAGCACCTGCGGCACCTGTTACGGTTACAGAAGCAGTAAAAGTCGAAAGCCAGCAGACAGTTATCGAATCGGCGAGGAACAGCAACGACCTGATAAATGAAATTGAAAAGGAATCGGGCCCCTTGTCTTCCGAAGACAGTGACACCGATCACAGGGTGATGATCTCCGAAGATCTTGTTGATCAGTATTCCGATGCATCCATTATTATCATAGACGAGGACTCGGGTGAGATTGAAGAAAAAATCACCTATCTCGATCCGGGATTTTCTTTTCCTGAACAGTCGGATCTTCTTGAACTTGACAACGAAGATTACAAACCCGAACAAACAGAACCTGCCACGGAAACAGGCTATCAGCGCAGAATTCAGTCAGATCTTATAGATAAGTTCATTACTGCAAACCCCAGGATAGAGCCGAAGAGGGAAAAATCCGATATCCCGGTGGTCGATATGGCTGCCCGGTTTGTCGAAGAGGGAGAAGGTTTTGTTACGGAAACCCTCGCCAAAATATATGTAAGGCAGGGCTATTATTCACGTGCTCTCGATATTTATGAGAAGCTTAGCTTGAAATTTCCGGAAAAAAGCAGTTACTTTGCATCGCAAATTGAAAAAGTGAAGGAATTACTAAAAAAGTAAGAAGATGGGTATATATATTTTCGTATCGGTCCTGGTTCTGATAGCATGCGTATTCCAGATATTGATAGTCCTGGTTCAGAACTCCAAGGGAGGCGGTCTTGCTGCCAACTTTACTTCTGCCGGTCAGACTATGGGTATCAGGAAGACTGCCGATTTCCTTGAGAAGGCGACCTGGACCCTCGCAGCCTCGATACTGGTTCTCAGCCTCGTGGCAACTGCCACCATCCCCGGGAAAACAAGGGAAGCCAATCTCCGCACCAGCATCGACGCAGCAGTGGACGCAAGCCAGATCCCGACTCTTCCGACTGCAGTGCCTCCGGCATCACCAACAACCTCAACAGAAGGAGAACAGGACAATAATTGAACCTGATCAGCATACTTCATAAAGTGTCAGTTTGTCATAGACTGACACTTTTTTTGTTTAAAAATGTCATGTTTTGTGCTTTGGCATAAAATGTGTTAAACCAACATGTCGAAAATCGATTTTTAACTTTAAAACTAGATAACTATGGCACAATTGAAAGGAAAAATTCTGGCAGGAAAGGTTCTTGTAAAACCGTTCGAGGCTGAAGCTAAAACTGCCAGCGGTATCATCATTCCTGATTCCGCAAAGGAAAAACCCCGTCAGGGTAAAGTCGTTCTCGTAGGCGCTGCGAAAAAAGATGAGGAAATGGAAGTCAAGAAAGGCGATGAGGTTCTCTACGGAAAATATTCCGGACAGGAACTTACGATCGACGGTGAAGACTACCTTCTTATTTCTCAGTCAGATATCCTTTTTATAGCTTGAATAAGAAACCAATAATTATTTAAAAATATGGCAAAAGAAATTAAATATAACATCGAGGCACGCGCACTGCTTAAGGAAGGTGTAGACCAGCTTGCAGACGCTGTAAAGGTAACCCTGGGTCCGAAGGGACGCAATGTGGTCCTTGAAAAGAAATTCGGCGCTCCCCAGGTTTCAAAGGACGGAGTCACCGTTGCCAAGGAAATTGAACTGAAGGACCCTTACAAGAATATGGGTGCCCAGATGGTAAAGGAAGTTGCTTCAAAGACAGGTGACATAGCCGGTGACGGAACCACCACCGCAACAGTCCTTGCTCAGGCAATAATAAATGTAGGCCTTAAGAACGTGACTGCAGGGGCCAATCCGATGGACCTCAAGAGAGGTATCGATAAAGCTGTCGATGCAGTTGTAAAGCATATCAAATCACAGGCTAAGGTTGTCGGCGACGACCTGAACAAGATCGAGCAGGTAGCCAGGATCTCTGCAAACGATGATGAGGAAATCGGGAAGCTTATTGCCGAGGCTATGAGCAAGGTTCACAAGGAGGGCGTCATCACCGTTGAGGAATCGAAAGGCACATCGACATCCGTTGAAGTTGTTGAAGGTATGCAGTTCGACCGCGGCTATATTTCGGCTTATTTTGTAACCAACACCGAAAAAATGGAAGCCGATCTTGAAAATCCTTATATCCTGATCTACGACAAGAAGATCTCCACGATGAAGGATATGCTTCCGATACTCGAAGCTTCTGCCCAGACCGGCAAGCCTCTTCTTATAGTAGCTGAAGACATTGAAGGCGAAGCTCTTGCAACGCTTGTAGTTAACCGTCTTCGCGGCTCCCTCAGGGTTTGTGCCGTCAAGGCCCCGGGATTCGGCGACAGGAGGAAGGAAATGCTTGAGGATATAGCTATCCTTACAGGTGGAACCGTCATTTCTGAGGAAAAAGGCCTCAAGCTTGAGCATGCAACCCTCGATATGCTCGGTATGGCAGAAAAAGTAACTGTCAGCAAGGAAAACACAACAATTGTAAACGGATCAGGTGACAAGGACCAGATCAAGGCCCGCGTTGCACAGATCAAGCAGCAGATGACCACCACTACCTCCGACTACGACAAGGAAAAACTCCAGGAGAGGCTTGCAAAGCTCGCCGGCGGAGTTGCAGTTCTTTACATAGGTGCTGCATCCGAAGTTGAGATGAAGGAGAAGAAGGACCGCGTCGATGACTCACTTCATGCAACACGCGCTGCAATAGAGGAAGGTATTGTCCCGGGCGGAGGCGTTGCTTATGTCCGTGCCATCGCAGCCCTTGAGAATCTAAAGGGTGACAACGAAGACCAGACAACCGGTATCGAAATCGTCAAGCGCGCCATCGAAGAGCCTCTTCGCCAGATAGCTGTGAACGCAGGCAAGGAAGGCGCTGTTGTGGCACAGAATGTAAAGGCCGGCAAGGGCGACTATGGCTATAATGCCCAGACTGACACTTACGAGAAGCTGATGACGACAGGTGTAATTGATCCTGCCAAGGTAACACGCGTTGCCCTTGAAAACGCTGCTTCAATTGCCGGAATGTTCCTTACCACGGAAGCTGTGATCGTTGAGGAAAAAGAAGAACATCCTCCGATGCCGCCCCAGGGTATGGGAGGCGGAATGCCGGGAATGATGTAATTCTTCCCAAACATATATTTTCGTAAGGGCGTTGCGTGCAACGCCCTTACATTTTTTATATTTGCACCTGATTTTTACCCGGATCGCTGATGAACAACATCCGTAACTTCTGCATCATAGCCCATATCGACCATGGAAAGAGCACCCTGGCAGACCGTCTCCTTGAGAAGACAAAAACGATCTCGGAACGGGAATACCAGGACCAGGTCCTCGATAATATGGACCTGGAAAGGGAAAGGGGCATAACCATAAAAAGCCATGCGATCCAGATGGAGTACCTGCATAACGGACAGAAGTACTTCCTTAACCTTATCGACACTCCGGGCCATGTGGATTTTTCATACGAAGTATCCAGGTCGATTGCAGCATGCGAAGGAGCTCTCCTGGTAATAGATGCAACCCAGGGCATCCAGGCCCAGACAATAGCCAACCTCTATAAAGCCCTAGATCACAATCTCGAGATCATCCCTGTCCTGAACAAGATGGACATGGCCAATGCCATGCCCGAAGAAGTAAAAGACCAGATTGTTGACCTTGTGGGATGCAAGAGGGAAGATATCATCGAAACAAGTGCCAGGACAGGCATGGGCGTTGATGAGATACTAATGGCGATCGTAGAGAAGGTACCCCCGCCCCAGGGAGATCCGGAAGCTCCGCTCCAGGCTCTTATTTTCGATTCAATATTCAACTCCTTCAGGGGGATAATAGCCTACTTCAGGATCATAAACGGTACAATACGCCGTGGTGAAAGGGTTCAGTTCTTCAGTACCGGCCATGAGTACAACGCCGAGGAAATAGGAGTCCTTAAACTAAAACAGGAACCAAAAGAGTACCTTGAAGCAGGGAATGTGGGATATATAATTTCGGGCGTGAAAATTTCAGCCGAGGTGAAGGTGGGGGATACGATAACACATGTGAAAAACCCCTGCGACAAGGCTATCGAAGGCTTCGAGGATGTAAAGCCAATGGTTTTTGCCGGGATGTATCCTGTCGACGCCGACGAGTATGAGGACCTCAGGAGCTCGATAGAAAAGCTTAAGCTTAACGATGCCTCCCTGTCATTCCAGCCGGAATCATCGGCAGCCCTCGGTTTTGGTTTCCGCTGCGGATTCCTGGGCCTCCTTCACATGGAGATAATACAGGAAAGACTCGACAGGGAATTCAACATGGATGTAATCACCACCGTGCCCAACGTTTCTTTCAGGGTTTTCACAACAAGGGGTGAACAGATCGATGTTCATAATCCCTCCGGGCTTCCGCCGGTCACAAATATCGATCGTATTGAAGAGCCGTATATAATTGCACAGGTAATCACCCTGGCCGAATACGTCGGGGCTATTATGAATCTCTGCATCGACAAGCGCGGCACCCTGAAAAACCAGGTTTACCTGACACGCGACAGGGTGGAGCTTACATTTGAAATGCCTCTGTCGGAGATTGTCTTCGATTTCTACGACAAGCTGAAAAGCATCTCGAAGGGCTATGCATCTTTTGACTATTATTATACGGCATATCAGAACGCCGATCTGGTGAGGCTCGACATACTTCTTAACGGCGAGATGGTCGATGCTCTTTCAACACTCATCTACAGGGGGCATGCATACGACTTCGGAAGAAAAATGTGTGTCAAGCTGAAGGAACTTATCCCGCGCCAGCAATTCGACATTGCTATTCAGGCAGCCATTGGCGCAAAGATCATAGCCAGGGAGACTGTCAAGGCTGTCAGGAAGGATGTGACTGCAAAATGCTATGGCGGCGATATTACCAGGAAGAGAAAGCTTCTCGAGAAGCAGAAGAAGGGTAAGAAGAGAATGCGGCAGATCGGCAATGTGGAAGTCCCGCAGCAGGCTTTCCTGGCCGTCCTGAAGCTCGACTGAAAGGAATCTTTTGTCTCAGCAAAGCAGCTTGTAGCCTCTGCCGTGGACATTGAGTATTTTTACCGAAGGATCCTTCCTGAGGTATTTTCTCAGCCTTGTGATATATACATCCATGCTCCTGGCATTGAAATAATTATCGTCGATCCAGATCGATTTCAGGGCAAAATTACGCTCGAGGATCTCGTTCCTGTGCCGGCACAGGAGTGCCAGGAGTTCTGATTCCTTGGTTGTAAGTTTCACATGTTCATCTCCCGATGAAAGCATCTGCTTGAGAGGATCGAAGGTATAGATGCCGAGCGTGTGTATCTGCTCATCCTTCCGGGCAGCAGGTCCTGAAGTTCGTTTCAGGATAGCCTGGATCCGGTAGAGAAGCTCCTCCATCGAAAAGGGTTTTGTAATATAATCGTCCGCTCCCGTCCGGAATCCTGTAAGTACATCCTCCTTCTGGCTCTTTGCTGTCAGAAAGATCAAAGGTACGGAAGGACTTAACTTCCTGATCTCTTTTGCCAGGGTCAATCCGTCCATGCCAGGCATCATTATGTCGAGTATGCAAACCTCATAATCCTGCTTCGGGAATTCCTCCAGAGCCTGGTTTCCGTTGGGCATAAGCGTTGTCTGATAGCCTTTTGCGGAAAGGTAATTCTTTAGAAGCATGCCGAGGTTATTGTCGTCTTCAGCCAGTAGTACTTTAGTGACTTTCATTTTTGGGACGTTTTTGGAATGAAAACAATAAATCTTGTGCCTTTGTTGAGCTGGCTTTCAGCCCTGATCCGGCCATTGTGCTCCTCTATGACCTTTTTTACATAACTAAGCCCGAGCCCGAAGCCTTTTACATCGTGTAGGTCCCCGGAATGAACCCTGTAAAACTTGTCATAGATCCTTTTAAGTTCATTTTTACTTATGCCGATGCCTTTATCTTCGATATTAATAATGATGCCTTTTTTAGCGTTGCGGGTAGAGATGGTTATTTCGGGGCTTTCCCTGGAATACTTGATCGCATTGTCGACAAGGTTCGACATAGCGTTAAGGAAGTGAACCTCGTCGACCATGACATCGGGATCAGCAGCCTGGAAGTCGGAACGGATCAAGCCTCCTGCACTCCTGATCTGCAAGGCAAAATTATCGATGACCCCAGAAAGTATTGTGTGCACATCCATGCAGGATAAGTTAAGCTTCGCCCTGGTTTTTTCGAAGATAGCCATCTGGAGGACTTTCTCGACATGTGATTTCAGCCTCATGCTCTCATCGGAAATGACTTTCGCCAGGCTTTCGATGTTCTTGTTCTCTTCCGGTATCGATTTGTCGGCCATCATCTGGGAAGCCAGGGAGATAGTGGAGATTGGCGTTTTCAGCTCATGGGTCATGTTGTTCATGAAATCGTTGCGGATCTCCGAGATCTTCTTCTGCCTGAATATCACAATGAACGTTCCTGTTGCCAGGATGAGAAGGATCATGGTGAAAAGGATCGACAGGAAGCCCAGCGATCCTATTTTTTCGAATTTATACTGCTCTTCCTGCAGGAAATACACTACAAGCTGATTCTGACCCGGAAGCGGATCGTTCGGGAAAAGCTGTATTATGAACTTGCTGGCACCGGGGCTGTCAGTGAATCCCGGTGTTTTCCAGATTACTCCCGACCTGCCGGAACGAATGGAAAATTCGAAACTAAGGGTAATGCCTGCATTATCGAGAGCTTTTCTTATCGATTTTCTCAGCTCCTCGGGTTTTATCCTCTCGTTGATACCGGGAGTTTCATTAAGTATTTTATCCATTATCTGTTCAAGGAAAACGATCTTGTTCGTAACTCTTTCCTTGAGTTCGGCTGTTATTGACTCAGCTGTTCTTTCCTGGGTTTCATCGGGGAGGGCGTAGGAAGACATTTCCTCTTCCGAGATCACTATCCTCTGACCGGAACTGGTGATTGTTATCGGTTCTTCGCTTCCGCTGCGCCCGTACATATCAAGAATGCGTGAATTGGGCTGATAGCCCCTGAGCCTTTGTGCCAGCTGTGAATTTGCAGGAACGATGGCCGTTACCGAATCACCGGCAGAATCATCAATCTGTTCAAGGATCCTGCCTATTAATTCCTGCTGTTCAAGTTCCAGGACAACCGCCTGAAGGGCTTTGTTGGCATCGGTCCTGAACTGCTGATCCGTCATGTCGATGGCATTCCTTATCCAGTACAGCTGGATGAGAACGATGCCAGTTATCGCCACAAAAAAAAATACGGCCAGTATGACGATGAATCTTTTATTCATTCCATGGCAAAAATACGACTATAAAGGATGTAAATTTCTTCCGTTTAACTTTCTTTAACAGCAACGGTATCTTTGAATGGGTTGGATTGTTTCAGAAAAGAGGGTTAACTGTTCATTAAGCCTGCATTTTATTAAAAAAATGTTAATATTCAATAATTTAACTATTTACATTTTCGATTTATCAGTTCTGTATACTACCTTTGCACAGTATTTGGCACAATATTTGGAGTACACTATACAGAGGTTTTTTTCATAGGTTAGGTTAGTTTTAGGGTTATTAAAGAAATGAGCCGACCCTCCCCGGGCCGGCTCTTCTTATTTTCTCCTGCCTGTGTTTATTTGTGCTTTGAAAGATTGATAACAGTGAGCACGTCAATGTTCTTTTGCCTTGCAGTTTGATAGAGATGTTTCCTGATGAGGGTAGCCTTTCTCCTCTGTATGTAGCTCAGGTCAATAACGTGAAAGGTCCCGTTGCCCAGTATCACCTTTGCTTTCCTCTCCTTGTGCGGCATTACCAGTTTTTTTACTTCTGTCCACGGGAAGGTGTATCTTTTGGGTCGGAAAATACCGTACCTGAATTCAATCTTCTCCTCATCTATAAGGAAGAAGATGTCTTTCCTCTTTACAGTGGCGAATACAGCAGTGATACCTATCAGGATCCCTATTCCCAGGGGCGCCAGTGCTAGCAGGGGTTTCACGGAGTGCTGGCCGAAAACAGGACTGAGTATTGCAACATAAGCTGCTCCCAGGAAGAAAAAAGCCGTGACTATCCATAATATCACTTTCCTGCTTTTTGAGACTTCCTCTTCCGAAAGGTTGAAATAGAGCTTTTCCATAACTTACTGAATTAGGTATTGCAGGTTTTTGTCTTTAAGGGATCGGTGGTCTATGCTGAAGACACCGGTAACAGATTCCGTTTCCCTGAGCCCCGTCAACACATTCTCGGTCTCTGTATTGTTTATTATATTGTTTATCATGAAGATATAGTCAATATTCCTGAGTTTTCCGAGCAGGATCTTCTTTTCGGAACGGTTGCAAATGAGTTCGTAAGAATGGCCGCTGTGTTCTGCTGTCCTATCGATGAACCTGCTGAAATGGGCCTCGTTTCCCCTCTCATCCCTGATTACCAGGGGGCTGCTGCTTTTAAGTGATATCTTCAGCTTTTTATTGATCAGAAGGGATAGTTTATAGTCAGGTTCTGCCGAAGCAATACCTGCAAGAACTGTTTGGCTTTCCTGGTTTACCTCAAGCTGAAGGCGTTTGATTTTGGGAGCGCCAGCCATTATTTTTCAGCATATTCTATAAAGGTAGTAAAAAAAATGACTGATCTCCGGCGGCGACTGACTAAAAATCCCTGATCTTCTTCCATGCCTGCCCCGAAGCTTCCTGTTCAGCCTCCTTTTTTGAATCTCCCTGGCCTCTACCGTATTCTTCCCTGTTTATGAAAAGGGTTGTGGAGAAGACCGACTTCCTGGATTCAAAATCGTATTCCTCCTCGTATGTGAAGATCAGGTTAGCCCGTTGCTTCTGCACCCACTCGAATACGAGGCTCTTGTAATCCGTGTCGGTCCTGGCAATCTCTTCAAGGTCGAGGTACTTCCTGAAAACTTTCTTTATAAACAGTTTTTTGGTCCTGCGGAAACCCTTGTCGATGAAGACAGCGCCTATTAGTGCTTCAAGGGCATCTCCGCACAGGTTTTTGGAGGAATGGACCGGGCTTACATTGCTGACAAGGATCTTGTTGATTCCCATCGACACGGCAAGGTTGTTAAGGACATCGCGGTTCACTATCCTCGATCGTATTTTTGTCAGGAAGCCCTCGGTGGCGTCGGGGAATTTTTCGAACAGGTAGTCTGACAGTACAGCATCAAGTATGGCGTCGCCGAGGTACTCAAGCCGCTCGTTGTTGATGCGCTGACCGTCGGGCAGCTTATATGATGCCGAGCGATGGATAAAGGCTATCTCGTAGAGCCTCAGGTTCCCTGGCCGGAAACCAAGGATTTTTCTTAAGCGGGA
>JALONU010000113.1 GCA_025454775.1 Bacteroidales bacterium
TACCCTATGTTGAAAACTCACCCACAGTACCGCAGACAGCATACGGCAGGTCAAAGCTTGCAGGTGAGAGGGAAGCTGTGATGCACAACAGGACCATGATAATCAGGACGTCATGGCTTTATTCCGCATACGGCTCAAACTTTGTCAGGACTATCCTTGCCAGGGCCGCGGAGAACAAGCCTCTTCGGGTTGTTTTTGACCAGGTGGGAACGCCTACCTGGGCTGCAGGGCTCGCAGAAGCGATAATGAGCATCATTTCACGGGTCGTCAGGAACCAGACAGCTTTTCTGCCCGGGATCTATCACTATTCCGATGAAGGAGTATGCAGCTGGTACGATTTTGCAGTGGCAATCATCGGGGAGACACAGCTCGACTGTAAAGTGATCCCTATCCGCTCCTCAGAATTCATTTCTGCAGCAAAACGGCCTTATTACTCGGTGCTCGACAAAGGCAAGATAAAGGAGAATTACAATATTGAAATACAGCACTGGAGGACAAACCTTGGAAAATGTATTAAACAGATTATATGACACTTACCCCCTCCCCCCTGCCTTGCTCCGCCGAAGTCCCAAGGACTAGGGACGAAGGCGAAGGGGGAGGGATGGGGTGGGGGTCTTAGCTCAAAGGGAAAAAACAAAAAAATATAACTATGCTACAGATCGACGAAATCCGCAAAAGAGCCGAAGCATGGCTGGGACCTGAATTTAATGAGGAGACCCGCAGGGAGGTCCGCGAAATGCTCGAAAAGGATGAGAAAAAGCTCATCGACGCCTTCTACCAGGATCTTGAATTCGGAACCGGAGGGCTCCGCGGGATAATGGGTGCAGGCACAAACAGGATGAACATATACACCCTGGGCATGGCAACACAGGGCTTGTCGAACTACATTATAAAACAATGCGGAAACATGGGAATTAAAGTCGCAATCGCTCACGACTGCCGCAATAACAGCAGGCTGTTTGCCGAAAGTGCCGCCGATATCTTTTCAGCAAACGGATTCGAGGTCTATCTCTTCGAATCACTCAGGCCCACACCTGAACTGTCCTTTGCCATCCGTCATTACAAATGTCAGAGCGGTGTTGTGATAACAGCTTCACACAATCCGCCGGAATATAATGGATATAAAGCTTATTGGGACGACGGAGGGCAGGTTGTTGCACCTCACGATGAAGCGATCATCGACGAAGTTCGCAAAATAAAATCCGTCAGCGAAATAAAGTTTAAGGGGAATAAAGACAAAATCAGGATCATCGGAAAAGAGACGGATGATCTTTTCCTCACAGAAGTTCTTAAAATGAGCCTTCATCCTGAGATTATTAAAAAATATTCTGATACAGGCATCGTTTACACACCCATACATGGCTCGGGAGTGAAACTAATACCGCCCGCCCTGAGGGCATTCGGATTCACGAATGTCATCAGCGTACCGGAACAGGATGTTGTTGACGGTAACTTCCCAACCGTCAAATCACCTAATCCAGAGGAGCCGGGTGCACTGAAAATGGCAATCGAAAAAGCAATTGCCACCGGTGCCGATCTTGTAATGGCATCCGATCCCGATGCAGACCGCCTCGGAATAGCATGCAGGAACAAAAATGGTGAATTCGTCCTTCTGAACGGCAACCAGACAGGTGTGCTGCTGACCTGGTATATCCTTTCGGGCTTCAAAGAAAAGAATAAATTCAGGGGTAATGAATATATAATCAAGACTATAGTGACCACTGACCTTATGGACAGGATCGCCGAAAACCATGGGGTTAAATGCTACAATGTGCTTACCGGCTTTAAATTCTTTGCAGAACTCATAAGGAAGCTCGAAGGCAAGGAGAAATACATCGGAGGCGGTGAGGAGAGTTACGGCTTCCTGCCGGGCGATTATGTCCGGGATAAGGATTCAGTAGCATCCTGTGCCCTGGTGGCCGAAATAACAGCCTGGGCAAAAAGCAGGGGCAAGTCTCTCTATGAACTTCTTACCGATATTTACCTGGAGTACGGCCTGTATAAGGAAAAACTGATCAATATAGTCCGTAAGGGCGCCGAAGGTGCAAGCGAGATAAAAGCAATGATGAAGGGTTACAGGAACAATCCGCCTGCCGTGATCAATAACAGCAGGGTTGTGAAGATCAACGACTACGAAACACTTGTTTCCACCGACTGTCTTACCGGGAAGAAAACCACAATCGATCTTATTAAATCAGATGTACTGCAGTTTTTCCTTGAGGATGGCAGCAAGATATCTGTAAGACCCTCAGGTACTGAACCGAAGATCAAATTCTACTTCAGCGTGAATGCCAGGCTCAGTTCCGCTGACAGGTACGAAGATACAGAGGCAGTTCTCGACAAGAGGATCTCAGCCATAATTGCCGACCTGAAGCTTGCCTGAAACCGTTCAGTAAAGCAACCTGAAAGGAACTCTTATTGCCTTCGGCCTGTAAACGTCTGGATCCATCCTGTTGTTGATGCATGTCTCGAGGCAGTCGCCATAACTGTTTATACAATAGGTTATCAACAGCTCTTTTCTGCCGTTGCCGTATTCAGGGTGTGCTGCAACTGCGTAGAAGAAGGGATAATGACCTTCCAGCGTATCATCAACCTGCCATACGGAATGTTCACCTGTGAAAGGCCCCCATGGTTTTTTTGATACGGAACTATAGATAGTCTTTCCCTGGTCGCAGTTAACGCTGAACTCGGTGGTCAGCAGAACAATCTTATCCTTTACTTCGGTTATGAAAAATGAGGCGGTAAATGCTGAGTGTATCTTACTGATCTCTTTGATATTATTGACCCACCCGGCTCCATTAAAATAGCTCCATGGCGAATAAATGTTGCCTTTCCTGAACCTGGCAACAAAAAGGTCATTTCCAAAGCCGTTCGACCGTATGCCGTAAACATAGGTAAACCGGCCTTCATCAATGAACGAGATCCCGAAGCTTATTCCGTTGCTTGCCGGCATCAGACAGTATTCAATCACTGACATATCATTGACAGGGATCTTTGAAACATAGTTAGAGTCCACGCCCTCGAAACCCCACATTCCTCCTTCCGGGGTAGATCTGAGCCTTGTCTGAAATACGTATATCGTATCCTTATGAGTAAATCCTGTAGAAGGCCAGAACCAGTATTTACTGTTGCTGCCCAGGGTAAACAGGGTCCTGTCGCCTCTGCTGTTCCGGAGCGTGGTCTTCTCAGACGGATCCCCGATCCCCATCAGCATCGCGGCGTTTCGTGCCTGGAAAAGGCAGGGAACTGTTCCTGAGGCCTTTTCGAGGCAATCCATGTAACTGTCGCCGAACAGCCACAGCGATCTCTCGCGGTCGACGGGAACCGAAAAAGCGCCATCTCCTGCAATCCATCCTTCGGTTGTCCTGAAAGTGCTTGTGAAGTCAGTGTCCTTATATGCAAATTCCTCGTTATCATGATAACAGGAAACGGTCACCATCGTTATGGCTGCCATGCCCATTATCAAAGGATTGATAAAGGAAATATTTCTCATTCTGAGATTCATTGGTAAAACTTAATCAGCAAATTAAGAAAAATATAGCATACTTTTCCAGCTTCCTGAGAAAGGCCTTTTTACAGAATTCATTAAATTCACGTAAAATTTCCAGACATGAAATCATTCCGGAAGGAATTATGGTTCGAGGTCCCGGCAAGGAGGGGATTTGTAAACATCACCGGCGAGGTGGAGAGATGCATAAATGATTCTGGAATAAAGGAAGGTCTTGTTCTTGTGAACGCCATGCACATCACAGCCAGTGTTTTCATCAATGATGATGAACCGGGTCTGCATCACGATTTTGAAGTATGGCTGGAGAAACTTGCACCAGAAAAGCCTCACAGCCAGTACAGGCATAACGGTTTCGAGGACAATGCCGACGCCCACATAAAACGCACTGTCATGGGGCGTGAAGTGGTCTGTGCCATAACCAACGGGAGGCTCGATTTCGGTCCCTGGGAACAGATCTTCTACGGTGAATTTGACGGAAAGAGACGCAAACGGGTGCTTGTGAAGATAATCGGAGATTGATCAGGGTACTCAACTTCATTAAGCCCGGGATGTCTGCCGGTGGTTCATCACCGGCAATCCGTAAACCTCCTGAACCTGTCTGTAAATTATATCTTTCAGTTACCACTGCTTCTTAATAGATTTGGTAATTACCGATATGTAATTACAGTTATGAAGAAGACCTTTTTAATTATTGCTCTGGCAGTTGCAGGACTGGCAGGTTGCAGGGAAGAAACCATCGACATTGCAAGGGAAAGAATGCTCATCGAAAAAACCATACGCAGCAGCATCGGGTGGGCTGCAGATAAAAACCTTGCCCTGCTGTATAATGTCATCTCAAACGACTCCTCATTCCTGGAAGTCCACCCGGGCGATAAAATAGTCAATGGATTTCGGGAGTTCCGAAGATCGGAAGAATTCTGGATGAGTCCTGACTTCAAAGCAGTGAAATACGAAATCTGGGACCTGAAGATCAGCATTTCGCAGTCGGGAGATGCCGCCTGGTGGTTCTGTATGCTGAACGATATGAATACATGGAAAGGTGAGCCCGCAAACTGGGAAAACACGAGGTGGACGGGTGTTATGGAAAAAGTTGACGGCAGATGGCAGATCGTCCAGCAGCATTTTTCATTTGCCAGTGAATAAATGACTCATCCATGAAACAATTACCCTAAACATCCCTGACATGAAAACTATCCTGAAGTATTTATTTCTGCTGACTTGCTGCTCTACAGGAAATGCCCAGCAAAATACAACGAACCTTACTGGTCCCTTTCTTGGACAGAAGTTCCCCGGTGTAACTCCGGAGATTTTCGCTCCCGGAATAGTCTCTACTGATAAACATGAGTTTTCCTGTTGCTTCTCACCAGATGGCAGGGAGTTTTACTTTACACGTATGCTACAGGAACAACGACAGAATTTTGTTATGTTCACGAGCCTGATTGATGGCCGTTGGACAGAGCCTGCTCCTGCCACTTTTGCAGGGCCCTTCACCTTCGAACCATTCGTTACCCCCGATAATAAAAGTATCTGGTTCCAGACAGGGAAGGTCGTCGACGGACAGCTTTTAATGTATTCAATGTATTCTGAACGGAATGAACAGGGCTGGAGTGAGGCAAAAGATCCCGGCGAGCCGTTCAATCCCATGAAGACCATGCATATATCAGCCACTATGGAGGGAACCTTTTATACCACTGATATATCAGGAGGTATGGGAACTGAATCTCTTGGAATCATAAGAAAAGTGAACGGTAAATATATTCTTGAAAAACCTGGGCCGCCTTTTAATACCGTTGAGAAACAACAGCACCCATGGATAGCTCCTGATGAGAGTTACATAATCTTCACTGTCCGTCGACCGGGACAAAATCCTGTATCTGTTCTGTACTGTTCGTTCAGAAACAGGGACGGGAAATGGAGCGATCCTGTTGAGCTGAAACTGGGCATGGATGCCGGGCAGCCCTATGTTTCGTATGATGGTAAGTACCTGTTTTTTACTTCAGGAGACCCTAAACAGGGATCAGATATTTATTGGGTCTCTGCGAAGATAATTAACGAGCTGAAACCAAAGGAATGAGAATTCAATCAAATAATTTCTATGAAAATCCTGATCAGTTTATTTGCACTCATTCTGACCCTGCCGGTTGACTCTCAGACCGACGGCGACGATATTGTAATCGGTAAGTTCAGAAAATTTCACTCCACAATAACCAACGAAGACCGGACATTGTTGGTTTGGCTGCCCAGAAGCTACAGTCAGTCAGAAATATGTTACCCGGTAATTTACCTCCTCTACGGGCAGAATACCTCCGGTTACCTGATGCCTGCCATAACTGCATGCGATATGCTGGCAGCTTCAGGAGTTATTCCGGAGATGATCATCGTGGGTGTTGCAAGCGCCGAAAGATACAGGGATTATTCATCCATTTCTGATGGAAATATTTCTAATACTTCAAGGTTTTTTATGGACGAACTTTTCCCCTTCGTTAACAAAAACTATCGTACCCTGAACTACAGGATCGTTATAGGACCACAGGCCGGTGCAGTATTTTCATTTTATAACCTGCTCAGTAATCCAGACCTGTTCCATGCCTATATAATTGAAAATCCTTTCACGGGACAGAACAGCGAATTATTGTATAAAATGGCAGACAGTTTCTTCAATAATAGTCTGACACTAAACAGGTTCCTTTATATTAAAGAAGAAAAAGACAGCAATCCTGCCAATGTCAGCACTGCACTTGAATTTGAGAAGCTGATGCAAACTAGGATACCAAACCAGTTCAGGTTCTTCTTTTCGCTTGAAGACCCCTCCGGCTATTTTGTTCCTCCGGTACCGGCGAAAGACGCCCTCCTTAAGCTGTTCAGCCAGTACAGATTCCCCGATACTCTCAAAGTTGAAAATCTAAATGACATAAAATGTTTTTATGAGAAAACAGGAATAAAGTACGGTGTGGAGCTGACACCACCCGAGCATGTCCTGACCATAGAAAGTGACAGGCTGCTGTCGGCCGGCAAATACGACAGGGTGGAGGAACTGCTGGAATACATGCTGGCACTATATCCGGGCTCACTGAACGCCATTATGCGGATGGGTGATCTGAAAAGGATCACCGGCGATTATGAATCAGCGATAGAATATTACGACAAATTTCATAAGATCATGCCCGTCGATGCCGTTGCAATCAGAAACAGGAGGGATAACCTGACGAAATACATCAAAGAATCCCTTGTCTATCGTCTTGAAAAGGATATTCTTTCACTTGGAATCGATAAGGCGATCAGAAATTTCAGAAAATCAAAAACATCCGTGGATAACAAACTTACCTTCGGTGAGAATGAGCTGAATTCTCTTGGCTATTTTCTATTGAACAGACAATTGAATGCGGAATCCATAAAAGTCATTAAACTGGCCCTGGAAATATATCCGAACTCCGCGAATCTGTATGACAGCCTTGGAGAAGCATATCTGAAAAATAACGATAAAGTTTATGCCAGGAAGAACTATGAAAAATCGCTTCTGTTAAATCCGGGGAATGAAAACGCAAGATTAATGCTGGAAAAAATAAAATAGAAGCATCATGAGAAACCTGTGTTTGATTATTAGTGCCATATTGTGCAGTCTTTCTGTTTCTATGAAGGCTGATACCGGACATTGTATTCCATATGGCTGTACTGTCATAACAGTCTCCAGAGGTGGAAACGTGTTTTTCGCAGGCAACGACGACTATGTCAACCCTGACTCATATTACTGGGTGGAAAAGGGAGATTCTACAAGATACGGTGTGATCTGGATCGGCACGCCTGATAATCCTCAGCAGGGAGTAAATGAAAAAGGCCTGGCATACGATGCAAACGGGCTGCCGCGGTTTGATGTGAACCCTCATCCTGAAAGAATCCCGGTTAATGGAAATTACTATCACAATTATATCATGCAGATACTGCATGAGTGCTCAACAATTGAGGAAGTAATTGACTGGATAAATACTCATCAGCACTTACCTTATATGCATGATCAGCTTCATTTTGCAGATAAAAAAGGTGATGCGGTAATTGTCAGTGCCGGAAAGGATGCAGAGATCGTTCTTACAAGGAAAACGCCCGGTGACGGATTCCTTGTTTCCTCCAATTTCAATGTGGCCAACCCTTCAAACGGATACAATTACCCATGCTTACGGTATGATAAAGCCAGTGAACTCCTGGGGCAGCTGATTGCCGGTAAGGAACCATTGAATTTTAAAAATATTACGGTTGTTATGGATGCCGTACACCAGGAGAGTCAGAGCTGGACAATTGAAACCATGGTAACAGACCTTGTCAACGGCGTGATCTACCTCTATTACTTTTACCAGTATGACGATCCGGTCATAATAAATATAAAAGGTGAGCTGGCGAATCCCAGAGCAGCAGGACCCCTCAGCAGCCTCTTTCCAGAAAATGTCAGGGAGGAAGCCGCAAACCGCTACTGGCAGGCAACAAAAACCATCCGTATCAACAATATCATAGGAAGATCTTGGGCAGTAGTGATCCTTATCAGCCTGGTTTTGCTATTGTTTTTCACTTCCCGTAGAAAGGGACTCAGGTTCTGGCTCCCGGCTGTTTTTGTACTGGGTCCTGCAGCGTTACTGATGAAAGTGGCGGCTCCCGATCCTGTGAAGAACTCTGTGTGGCGGACTGTTCTCACAGAGACTCTTGGCAACATGATTCCCTTATGTATCGGTTTTCTTGCTTCCCTTTCAATTATGATCGTCAAAGCCGTCTCCGGAGGTATCAGTCCTCTGCAACAAATCCTGTACATCTTCGGATTTCCCCTGCTGACCGCGTGGCTTATATTTCATGGCCCTATGCTTGCATCTACAGGAAATATGAGATTCCCGGATTTCCTGTTTCAGCGTCTTCCCCAGGTACTGACAGTCACATTCCTTGGACTCGCAGGTATCTTTCCGGTTGCAATGCCCCTGGTTAACAGGAGTATTGCAATGTCGCAGATAATGCCATTATCACCCTGGATAGTGATGACCTGGTGGGCAATTACCATAGTTGGAGGACTCGCAGGTGGATTTTTAATATTCATCTATGAGCAATGGGCGGTAAAGAGAGGTTACCAGGCCTGGAATGTATATGCAGGAAATGGAGGCGAAATTGATACCCCAAGATGGAAAAAGATATGGTGGTGGGTGATCATCAGTATATTGATCATCCTTGCCGGTCTTGTTGCCGGTTTAATTCTACTGAAAGCAACGTCAGGATAATAAGAACTTATACCTTAGATACCATAGATACCTTATAAAATGAAAAAGATCATATTCCTTGTTTCGTTATTGCTCATAATTACGGGAGTCCTGATCTCACAGGACAGAAAAGTCCCGTCCGAACCTTCAGAAACCTGGGCTAACAACCAGCATCAGCCGGAAAAGCTGATGGATGCGATTGGACTGAAGGAACGAATGAATATTGCCGATATTGGTGCCGGAAGAGGAAGGCTGACCGTCTTCTTTTCAATAAGGGTCGGGAGAAAAGGAAAAGTATATGCAAACGAAATTAATGAAACTTCCCTTGAATATCTTAAAGAGAGGTGTAAAAGGAACAATATGAATAATGTTACTGCTTTCCTTGGAAAGGTAGATGATCCTATGCTGCCGGCCAACGATGTTGATATTGCATTTATGATCATGACTTACCATCATCTTGAAAAACCTGTCGAAATGATGAAGAATACTATTCCCTGTCTGAAAAAAGACGGCGTTCTGATTATAGTTGAACATGATCCTGAAAGGTCTGGAGAGAACGGGAGCGAGGTCACATCGCCTGAGAAACTGACCAGAGAGGCAAATGAAGCCGGATTTGAAATAAGAGAGATAAACAGAGAG
>JALONU010000114.1 GCA_025454775.1 Bacteroidales bacterium
GCAGGTTTCTCGAAAACTGCTGCCAAAAGTAGTGAAAAAGGAGATGAATTCAAAATCGCGAATTGTTACGTTTTTGTTACGAATATTTGTTCGTAGCCTTATTCTGTCAGCATTCGTTCTATAGTTTTTAGATTATTTATCACTATCTTTAATCGCTGTTTATCATTTTCAATGTACAAACATTAAAACCTTAAAATATGAGTGACATTCGCAACCTTCAACCAAAAGAGCTCTGGAATTATTTCCATGATATCACACAGATACCTCATCCCTCAAAGAAGGAAAAGAGGATGGTCGAATACATTGTCAGGTTCGGCAAGGAGAATAAGCTCGAAACCATCATCGACAAGGTGGGCAACGTTGTGATACGCAAACCTGCAACAAAGGGCATGGAAAAAAGAAAGGGGATCATCCTGCAGACACATCTCGACATGGTGCCCCAGAAAAATAACGACAAGAAGCACGACTTTGATAAAGATCCTATCCAGACCATTATCGACGGCGACTGGGTTAAAGCCAACGGCACAACTCTGGGATCGGACAATGGGATAGGAGTGGCAGCAACACTTGCAGTGCTTGCATCAGGAAAGCTTCAGCATGGTCCCCTGGAAGCGCTTTTCACAATCGATGAGGAGACCGGTATGACCGGTGCCTTCGGCTTGAAGAAAGGCCTTCTGAAGGGCGATATACTGATGAACCTCGATTCTGAGGATGAACACGAAATATGCGTAGGCTGCGCTGGCGGAATAGATATAAGTGCTGTAAAAAAATACAGGGAGGAGAAGGCTCCGGGCCGGATGACAGCTTACCGGGTTACGGCGAAAGGCCTTAAGGGAGGTCATTCCGGTGTCGATATTGCACTTGGCAGGGCAAACTCCAACAAGCTGATGTTCAGGTTCCTCATGCAGGCGGAATCAGATTTCGGAGTAAGGGTTGCCGAAGCAGCCGGAGGGAACCTGCGCAATGCGATCCCCAGGGAATCCTATGCCCTGGTTCTCGTGAAGAGCACAAAGGCAAAGGTTTTTGAGAAATTCGTTAAATCCTGTGAGAAAATATTCAGGACTGAGTTTGCGGAAACGGAACCCGGCCTGTCATTCAAATGCGAGAAAGCCGCTGCACCTTCAAAGGTGATGCCAAAGGAAGAACAGTACAAATTCATCAGGGCGGTATTCTCTTGCCCGAACGGAGTTCAGAGAATGAGCCAGGCAATGAAAGGCCTGGTAGAGACTTCAAACAACATGGCCATCGTCAAAATTGCGAAAGGCAGCTTTCAGGTGCACAGCCTTTGCAGGAGTGCGGTTAATACAGCCAAGGAAGCCACAGCCTGGAAAATAGCCGCAGTCTTTCATCTGATGGGCGCTAAAGTCACAATGTCCGGCGGATATCCGGGATGGAAGCCAAATATGGACTCGCCGGTGCTGGGTGTCCTGAAAACGACCTATAAAAAGATGTTCGGCGCTGAGCCTGAGGTAAAAGCCATTCATGCCGGGCTCGAATGTGCAATTATAGGGGGGGTGTACCCGAACCTCGACATGATCTCCTTCGGGCCGACAATAAAATATCCTCACTCCCCGGATGAGAAGGTGAACATTCCCTCAGTAAAGAAATTCTACGATTTCCTGTGCGAGAGCCTGAAGCAGGCTCCCCTGAAATAACCCTTGGTGCCCAAAGCTCTGCACCCCAAGCCCTGAGCTCTTCGCTCTGTGCCCTGCGCCCTGCTTCGCCCGCCGTAGTTTTCTTTGACCACCGAAACTATGTGAAGGTGGTAACGAAGGCGGGAGCTATTCAACCTTTATCTCAGCCAGCACATCGTCTTTCATGACGTTTGTGCCGGCTTTTGCATTAACCCTCACAATCTTGCCGTTTACAGGCGAGAGGATCTCGTTCTGCATTTTCATGGCCTCCAGGATGACCACTGTTTCGCCCCTGAGGATTGTCGACCCTTCGCGGGCCGGTACGTCTATGATCTTACCGGGCATAGGGGCTTTTATAAGCTCTTTCTCAGCCTTCCCCTTTCCTGAGCTGAGAACTTTCATACGCTGGAGGGAGAAGGGTGTTTCAACTGTAAAAGTATAACTTATGTCGTTGAAGAGTATCTCGTATTTATTCTGCCTAGACCTGACTATCTCAACAGGATACCTGCGGTTTTTCCAGAGTATGTATGTTCCGTATTTCTCGTCACCCTTAAGCTGAACCACGTAGTTTCTCTTTCCGATCCTGATCCTGTTGCTGAGAGGCAGCCGGAAGCTGAACTTCTTCTTCTCCGAGGAGAGTGCATAGAGTTTGTCAATCTTTGGTGTGTCGTTCATGGTCTGTTGCCTTTAGAACTGGGTGATCCTTTTGTTGAGAAGCCATGGGCTCATCTCGCTGCTGTTCGCTGCATCACGGCTGGTGTTTGTTTCCTGAAGGTTCTCATCAACGAAAAGCCTTGTTGCCAGCCATGCAGCCAGCATCTCCTCATAGTCGCTGTAGAAATAGTATTTGTCGAGGTCCTTCTCAATGAAAGCCGTGGTAAAAGAACCGTCAATGAACTTCTGGTTTCTCACAAGGAGCCTGAAGAAGGGCAGCGTCGTCTTTGTACCTTTGATCCATACCTTGTCGAGCGCCATCTTGCAGTTCCTTATCGCTTCCTTCCTGTCTTTTCCGCTGACGATCAGCTTGGCAATCATGGAGTCGTAGCTGGAGACTATTGCGGAACCCTCCTGTATGCCGGTGTCAACCCTCACATAATTGTCGGACGGCATGCTTATTTTTTCGATCTTGCCTGGCGAAGGGGCGAAACCTGCCTGTACGTCCTCGGCGTTGATCCTGCATTCTATAGCCCAGCCCCTGAGCTTAATATCTTCCTGCTTCAGTTTCAGGGTTTCACCGTTGGCAATCCTGATTTGCTGCTCCACCAGGTCGATGCCTGTGATAACCTCGGTAACGGGATGCTCCACCTGGATCCTTGTGTTCATTTCCATGAAGTAGAAGTTCCTCTCTGAGTCGAGCAGGAATTCGACTGTTCCGGCAGAAGAATAATCAACTGCCTTAGCGATCCTCACGGCCATTTCTCCCATTTTCTTCCTCAGGCCTGCATCAAGGGCACACGAGGGTGCTTCTTCCAGCAGCTTCTGGTGCTTTCTCTGTATCGAGCACTCCCTCTCCCCGAGGTGGATTATGTTCCCCTTACTGTCACCCAGTATCTGGAATTCAATGTGCTTAGGGTTTTCGATATATTTTTCAATGAATACGGAAGGGTCGTTGAATGCTTTCTCGGCCTCCTTGCTGGCGATGGTGAACATTCGCTCCATTTCCTCTGCCTTCCTCACAATACGCATACCGCGACCCCCTCCCCCGGAAGCGGCCTTAATGATTACAGGGTAACCTATCTTATCGGCAATCCGTACGGCTTCTTCTTCATCTGATATGTTCCCTTCACTGCCCATAGCCATTGGTATGCCGCTCTTCAGTGCCAGCCTCCGTGCTATGGTCTTGTTACCCATTTTATAAATGGCATCAGGCGAAGGACCTATATATATTATGTTGTTATCCAGGCATTTCTGTGCAAAGTAAGCACTCTCGGCAAGGAATCCGTAACCCGGGTGGACAGCATTTGCACCTGATTTTAGGGCAATGGCGATCAGTTTCTCCACGTTGAGAAAGACAGGTATCTCGGACTCATCCTCGCTGTTGTCGAACACCTCATCTGCAAATGAGAGATACATGGCAGCAGGCTCTACCGCCGTGCGTATTGCCACAGTTCTTATCCCCATCATTTTTGCAGTCTTCATGATCCGGATGGCAATCTCGCCCCTGTTCGCAATAAGTATTTTCGCAATCTTCATATTTTCTGGTTCTTAATCCCCCCTTGTGGGGGTGGGGGGTCATTCCTAAAGAGGCATATTCCCATGCTTCCTCGACGGAACCTTCACCCATTTGTTGCTCAGTGCACTGAATGCTGATATTATCTTCTGCCTCGTCATTGCCGGATCAATCACTTCATCAATATATCCCAGCTCATCGGCGATGAAAGGGTTTGCAATTTTGTCGCGGTATTTCTTAACCAGCTCCTTCTTCAGTTCAGCAGGATTCTTCGAATCGGCAAGTTCCTTCCGGTAAAGAATAGCCACAGCTCCGTCGGGACCCATTACCGCTATCTCTGCCGTTGGCCAGGCAAAGCTGAAATCGCCGCCGAGGCTCTTGCTGTTCATCACAATGAATGCTCCCCCGTATGCCTTCCTGAGAATTATGGTTATCCTGGGTACAGTTGCTTCGCTGTATGCAAATAACAGCTTGGCACCGTGCCTAATGATCCCGGCATGTTCCTGGTCTACACCGGGAAGGAATCCCGGAACGTCCTCGAGGGTAAGTATCGGTATGTTGAAAGCGTCGCAGAACCTTATGAACCTCGCGCCCTTTGTTGATGAGTCAATATCGAGAACACCTGCAAGTACTTTTGGCTGGTTGGCTACGATGCCGATTGTCTTGCCCTTGAGCCTGGCGAAACCTGTTACAAGGTTTGGAGCAAAAAGTTCTGCGGTCTCAAAGAAACTGTTCCTGTCGACGATGTTCTGGATTATATCCTTGACGTCATAAGCCTTGTTGGGATCGTCGGGAACAATGTCCCTTAGTTTTTCGTTGAAGTCAGGTGTTGAATTATCGTCAGGTATGGAAGGCGGATTTTCAACATTGTTGGAGGGGATGTAGGAAAGGAATTTCTTAAGTGCCAGAATTGTGTTCTCCTCGTCGTCGTAGATCATATGGGCTACACCGCTCTTCTGTGCGTGGATCTGCGCACCTCCAAGTTCGTCAAATGTGACATCCTCGTTAAGGACTTCCTTAACCACGTTCGGCCCGGTTACGAACATGTAACTTGTGTGATTTACCATGAAAACGAAATCGGTAAGGGCAGGTGAGTAGACGGCTCCTCCTGCCGCAGGACCCATGATCACTGATATCTGGGGAATAATCCCGGATGAGCTTATTATATTATGGAATATGGATGCATAGCCGCTCAGGCTGGCCACTCCTTCCTGTATCCTTGCGCCTCCTGAGTCCATCATGCCAATAATGGGAGAGCCCATCTTGAGAGCCATCTCCTGTATCTTGGAAATTTTCTTGGCATGGACATACCCGAGCGAACCTCCCATTATCGTGAAATCCTGTGCATAGGCAAATATTAACCGGCCATTGACCTTTCCATGACCGACAATGACACCGTCGCCGTATGTCCTTTCCACCTTGCCGAACTCCACAGGCTGGTTTGCCGGTGTCACGAATGCATCTATCTCCTCGAAGGTACCCTTGTCAAACAGGAGGGTAATTCGTTCGCGTGCCGTAAGCTTTCCCTTTGAATGCTGTTTTTCGGCCTGTTTGGCGCTGTACTGCTTCCTGAGCGCTTCCTGCCGTTCAAGAAAGGCCTTGTAACTTTTTCCGGAGAGATCCATACCCTTTTTTTTCAGGGTACAAAAATAGGCAATCTGGCACTAAATGCAAAATGAATTTCGACCGCCCGGAAGGGTAGAGATGTATGCTATTGATGGTCAGGTATTTACTTTGTTGAAAACTTCGACCGTCATGGTTTAGGCTTGAACAGGCCCTCCGGTTTTGATCCCAGCATGCCAGCCTTCATCATTGTGTCGCTGGCCTTATATAGATTTCTGATCTGGGATGCTGTTGCCACCGGATAATGGTGAAGCGATTCTATCTTGTCACCTATATATTCCAGGTCCTCATCAGTGGTCTGCCAGTTTCTGGCATCATAGAAGGTAAGATCGAAAGGCCTGGAATATGATCTCAGGGATTTGTCTCCATTTGTGTTGAAGAAAAAATCAAAGTACGACATTATCAGTTCCCTGGCGCTTTTATATACCGGCTCCCTGAAGCGTAACGAGGTGAAATTCGATTTTGCTACGGCACCCCAGAAGCCGTCCCTTTTAAAGACTGCAATCACGTGGTCGTCGTCGTTTTCCGCCAGCATGTCGATGATCAGCGGTCTGTGACCAATAAACTGCAGTGCTGCTGCTGCAAAAAGCGCACCCTCGAAGCAGTGCGCCGACCCTTTCCTCATTACCCATCGCGGCGACCTGCACTCATATGCGGGATTGTATTCCAGCGAATCCAGGTATGCCTGTATCCTGTCGGGGTTCTTAAGGGTTTTCAAAAATTTCTTTTCGTCAGCCGTCCAGTTCATAAAGTATAATTAATTTCGGTCATTGCGAGGACCCTCGACAACGGCGAGGGGACGAAGCAATCTTTCCGCTATTTCAGTTTCTCAATTATCCCCTTCATCTCCCCATACTGCTCCTCCATGCTCTCAAGCAGTCTTATCTGTGCCCTGGTCCGCTGCAGATTATGATCATTATGATGGATCCTGTAGTATTTGTCCCCGTCAATATGATCGGTAAGGAACCTCATGGCCTGCTCGTAGGTCATCAGCAGCGGGGCGAAGGCAAGATATTCCTTTTCAATCCCGTTGAGTGTGTTCCTGGTTTCGGACAGATAGCCCTCTGCATAAGCTCTGAAGAGACTGATGTCCATTCTGATCTTCGACAACTCCTTTTCATCTTCCGCAGCAACATTTGCCCCGGTCCTTATTGCATCACCGAAATCGGAGTGAAAGTACCCCGGCATAACGGTATCAAGGTCTATTATGCAGAGCGATCTGTCATTCTCATCGAAGAGGATGTTGTTGAATTTGGTGTCGTTATGGGTAATCCTTACGGGTATTTTTCCCTCGCGTCCGAGCTTATGGATGATCCTCATGTCATCCGCCCTCTTCAGCATAAAATCGGTCTCTGGCTTTGTATATCCCGCTCTGCCTGCGGGATCAGCTTTAAGAGTGTTTATGAATGTATCTATTCTTTTTTCGACATCGTGGAATGAAGGGATAGTTTCGTGCAGCGGTTTCCCCGGCAGGTCCGCCAGAAGGGCCTGGAATCGCCCGATGGCCTTCCCGCCCTCCCATGCTTTGTCAGGTGAATCGACTATGTCGTATGAACGGTGGTTCGAAATGAAAACAAACAGCCGCCAGTTGTCTCCATGATTGTCTGTAAGCCAGCTCTTTCCGTCCTTTGCCGGCATCATCTGCAGGCATTCCCTTTTAATATCGGAGCCTGGGATATCAGATATTTTCTTCCTGAGATGCCTGGTTACCCTTTCTATATTTTCCTGCAGCTCTGGTATATTCTTAAAGACAATGTTGTTGATCTTCTGGAGTATGTAATCATCTTCCCCTGGCCCGGCAGTCCTGATGAGCCATGTCTCATGAATATGTCCGCTGCCAAAGGGTTCAGCATTCAGGTAGCTGCCTTTTGCAGAAAAAGACTTAAATAATCCTTTCAGCTGGTCAGTCATTCTTCAATCCCACCTTGTAGCCATGGAATGCATAGTACATTATTATTAGGTAGCATGGGACACAGAGCCAGTATGCCACCTGTGTCGAGAAGTTCACGGCCAGTTTTCCGTAGAGCAGCGGAAGAAGCGCTCCGCCGGCAATCGCCATTATCAGCATCGCTGAAGCGGTTTTTGTGAATTTTCCGAGTCCGTTCAGGGCAAGGGGCCAGATTGCCGGCCATACAATCGCATTGGCCAGACCGAGAAGGGCAACAAAAAGTACGGTTAACGGAATTGCAAGGTCGATCGATTTGAAGGTCACCAGGTCTATGAATGGTAACGTAAATACAATCTCTGCGGGAATAAGAATCGCGCCGAGAGAGAAAATGACCCCGAATATCGTGTATATCTTCAGGGCGTTTCCCTGTTTAAGGTATCTGGGAATTAATATTATGCCCAGAAGGTAGCCGACGATCATGCTGAGCATAGTAAGAGATGTATAGTATTTGGCCGATTCCATAGGCATGTTGAGCGACTGGCCGTATCTTATAATTGTATCTCCGGCGATCACTTCAACTCCGACATAGAAAAACAATGCAACCACTCCGAGCAGGAGATGCGGGAACTGCCAGATGCTCTTCCTTTTCGTGATTGACTCACCAACTGTTTCATCCTCAGCATCCGTGTCGACCTCGGGAAGGTGGGCAAATTTAAGCAGAAGCCCAAGCAGAATCAGGATGACCGTCATCACAATGTAAGGCATTATGACCCTGTGTGCCATTTCGTCGAGTATCACTGCGCGTGAAGCCGCGTCTGCAGCCTGTGCAAGACGTTCCTCAAGAATGTGCGAATCCTTCATGATTATCGATGCCAGGATGATGGGAGCAATCGCTCCGGCAAACTTATTGGCTATGCCCATCATGCTTATCCTCTTGGCGGCGCTTTCACGCGGACCAATTATTGTTATATATGGGTTTGACGCAGTCTGAAGCAGGGCAAGCCCGGTGCCCATAACGAAAAGCCCGGTAAGGAAGAGCCAGAAAGTCCTTGTTGTTGCTGCTGGTATGAAGATCAGGGCGCCTGCGGCCATGACCCATAGACCCACCGACATGCCGTTCTTGAAGCCTGTCTTCTTAAGGACTGCGGAAGAGGGCAGTGCCATGACAAAATAAGCAATATAAAAAGCGAATGTTACGAAATATGCCTGGAAATCGTTAAGCTCGCAGGCAGTCCGCAGGAATGGTATCAATATCCCGTTCAACCAGGTAACAAACCCGAAGATAAAAAAGAACAAGCCAATAATGGTAATCGAAAAGATGTAGTCTTTTCTGCTGATCTCGCTGCCGGTTGCTGTCATAGTCTGATTTATATTTTGACATTAGTTATCCCTGTATCATTGCTGTCATTGCGAGGCCTCCCGCCTAAGGCGGGGGGACGAAGCAATCCTTTGAAATTTTCCAAACTTAATCTTTTTAATGAATCCGGCAAAGGATATTTCCCCTTCCCGTTCTACATGCTTCCCGATTTCTCCCTCGATTTGGCTCCGAGGTAACCTCCGTGATGCCTCTTGGCATAATCTGCAGCCGTGAACCCGATTTTTTCCATCATAAGCACAACCAGGGCATCTCCGATTACTGTGAAGACAGTTGTTGATGTAGTAGGAGTAAGGCCCAGCGGACAAACTTCGGCAGGCGCCCCCGTCAGGATACGGCAATCTGCTTTCTGTGCCAGAGGACTTTTGGGGTCACCCGTGATCACTATCACAGGCACCTTGGGGAATAGATTGTCTTTCAGGTCTATAAGTTCGATAATCTCTCTTGTCTTGCCGGAATTCGAAACTGTCAGGAGCACGTCATTTTCCTGTAGGATGCCCAGGTCGCCATGCTGGGCTTCGGAGGGATGCAGGAATACTGCCGGCGTGCCTGTGGAACTGAAGGTGGTGGCAATGTTGTTTGCTATCTCACCCGCCTTGCCCATGCCCGAAGTCACAAGCTTCCCTTTCTTGCGGTAAACATGATCATGAATAATG
>JALONU010000282.1 GCA_025454775.1 Bacteroidales bacterium
TCCCATGCAGGCATCGACATGGAAGGGCACCTCAAATTCCAGGGCAAGCTTTCCTATGTCCTCGAGAGGATCTATTACGCCGTGAGGGAAACAGGGCGCAGAACCAACAATAAGGATTGTGTTGCTGCTGACCGCCCTTCGCATGGCATCTGCATCAGCCCTCTTGTCGTCACGAACAGGTGTGTGGACAACCTTCAGGTCGAGATAATGGGCAGCCTTGTCAAATGCCGGATGGGCCGACGCAGGTATGAGGATCTCGGGGTGCCTGATCGAGGGGCGCAATGTCCTAGCCATGTCACGGGCTGTCTTTACCGCCATAAGTATGCTTTCTGTGCCCCCGGTGGTCAGGCATCCGGCCGCACCGGGGCCTGCATGAAGAAGATCAGCCATCATTTGAACAGTTTCGCTTTCAAATTTTCTCAGCGAATAAAAAAGGGAGGGATTCAGTGCATTCTCGGCTGTATACATCCGGTATGCCTCTTCGACTACATGGGCACTTTTATCGGTGGGGTAGTAAATGTAACCGAACATCTTGCCCTTGCGCCAGGCAACATCCTTATCCTTGAGTTCCTTCATCTCTTCAAGAAGCCCGCCAGCTTCGGCCCCCTTATCCGGAAATGGTTTTCTTGTTGTTTTCATCCTGGAAATGTATTGATTAGTGAACGCCATCCGCTTTACGGCAGAGATCATGAAGCCGGTTGCGCATATGTTAAGATCAAAGTTACGAAGTGATTATGCCAAAGTCAATATCAGGTTACTTTTGGGGCAGACGGAGAATTGAATCAAAAAATCACTTATTTTAACGCACTGAAAAATTAAAGTATGAGTAAGATAAATATTTGCATTCTTGCATTCCTTGTCATCACCTGTTCAGGTTTATCAGCACAGGGACAGGGTCAGAAGACAGTCGTTCCCGTTGTGGTCAACGGTGAGGCACAGAAAATCCCTACATTTGAGGATCCGGAAAAATGGATAAAGCATGATCTGTGGGTTGAGACCGAATTCGACACCGACGGCGATGGCAGGAAGGACAGGATGCACGTGGACGTGACACGGCCGGAACAGACGGAGACAGAAGGACTTAAGCTGCCTGTTATCTATGAATCAAGCCCTTACTTCGCCGGAACAGCCGGAAACAACAGGGATTATTTCTGGAATGTAAAGCAGGAACTGGATGCCGACCCTCCCGTATATCATAAAGTTCCGCCGCCAATAAACCGTACCGGGAAGAGACCGGTGATCTCAACCTCGCAGGTAAGGACATGGCTGCCTTATGGATATATTGTTGTTCATTCATCTGCTCCAGGAACAGGTTTGTCTCAGGGTTGCCCGACAATTGGATCAAGGATAGAAGCCCTGGCACCGAAAGCTGTGATCGACTGGCTCAACGGGAGGGCAAAAGGCTATACCACACCAGACGGAGATGAAGAGGTAAAAGCTTACTGGACAACAGGAAAAGTAGGAATGACTGGAACTTCCTACAACGGGACTATTCCCTTCGCCGCCGCCACTACCGGTGTTGAGGGACTGGAGGCAATAATTCCCGTTTCACCGAATAACTCATACTATCATTACTACAGGTCAAACGGGCTGGTAAGAAGCCCCGGAGGATATCTCGGTGAGGATGTAGACGTTCTCTATGATTTTGTTCATTCAAATCCTGATAACTGCAAATACTGCGACAGTGTATGGCGCGATGGCATAATGCTTCGGAATCACGACCGAAGAACAGGCGACTGGAATGAATTCTGGGAAGAGCGCGACCTGATGAATTATATGGAAAATTTCAGGGCAGCCGTACTGATGGCCCACGGGTTCAACGACTGGAATGTTATGATCAGCCACAGCGCCCGCTTTATAGATGTACTCGAGAAGAAAGGTGTCCCTCACCAGGTATATTTTCACCAGGGCGGTCACGGAGGAAATCCTCCCTTCAGCATGATGAATAAATGGTTTACCAGGTACCTCTTCAGGGTGGAGAATGATGTCGAGAAAGATCCGAAGGCATGGATAGTTAGGGAAAACGACGACAGATCAAAGCCTACACCATATGCTGTATACCCCAACCCTGATGCTAAACCTGTTATATTCTGGCTCAGGGGAGGAGCACCCGGTAAAGGTTCTCTTATGACCGTAAAAACAGGAAAACAGGGCACTGAGACACTTACCGATGATGTCTCCTTCAGCGGAGCCGACCTTGCACAGGCAGAAACTTCACCAAACAGGCTGCTGTTCGTTACCGAACCGCTCAAAGAACCGTTGCATATCTCGGGAACTCCTTCGATAACGATCAGAGCTTCAAGCGATAAACCGGCTGTCAACCTTTCCGTATGGATGGTAATTCTTCCCTGGACACAGGGAACAAGGAATATTAATGATAACATTATAAACCGAGGCTGGGCAGATCTGCGCAACTTCAGGTCGCTTGAAAAAAGCAAGGCCCTGGTACCCGGGAAATTCTACGAGATGACCTTCGACCTGGAGCCTGACGACCAGATAGTACCTGCCGGAAAACAGATAGGGCTGATGATCTTCTCAAGCGACAGGGAGTTCACTCTCTGGCCTGAACCGGGAACAAAGCTTACCGTCGACCTGGATCAGACTACCATCACTATCCCGGTTGTCGGAGGGCTCGTTAAGTTCTGATCCTGCTTAACGACTGCCCCGACTCTGTCGTCGAAGTTATACGCTTCGTTTCTAAATGACTGCAAGACTGCAAGACTGCA
>JALONU010000115.1 GCA_025454775.1 Bacteroidales bacterium
AAATGGTATCGTAGGCGTAATCGGAGCCAACGGAGCAGGAAAAACTACCCTCTTCAGGATGATAATGATGCAGGAGGAAGCGACAAAAGGCAAATTCGAGATAGGCGAAACGGTATCCCTTGGATATGTCGACCAGGCACATTCGGCAATAGATCCGAATAAAACTGTTTTTGAAGTTATCTCGGGCGGACAGCAGGATATAATGGTCGGGAACAGGCTCGTGAACGCAAGAGCCTATGTGGCAAGGTTCAACTTCACGGGAGCTGACCAGGAGAAAAAATGCAGCATGCTCTCCGGAGGCGAGAGAAACAGGCTTCACCTTGCACTTACACTTAAAACAGGAGCGAATGTCCTGCTGCTCGACGAACCCACCAACGATATTGACGTAAACACCCTGCGGGCCCTCGAGGAAGGACTTGAAAATTTTGCCGGCTGTGCGGTAATTATTTCACACGACCGCTGGTTCCTCGACCGTGTTACCACACACATGCTTGCCTTTGAGGGGAATTCAAAAGTGGTCTGGTTCGAAGGGACCTATTCGGAATACGAGGAAAACTTTAAGAAGAGGGTTGCTGATACAACACCGGCAAGGATCAAATATAAGAGGCTGGTATGAGGCAGGGGTGAACACAAACTCATCCCCCCAACCCCCCTTCTCTCCTGAAGGAAAGAAGGGGGTGTAAAACACTATATATTAACCACTTCCCCCTCTTTGCGTTAGCAGAGAGTGGGATTAAGGGGGTGAGTTCGTGTGTCCCGGGAATCGCAATGACCCTGGCCTAATTGCAGATTATTAATGATAGACCATATACCCATGAAACACATAATCCTGAAACACTCCCTCACAACCTTACTTATTGTTATTTATTTAACAACAGCTCCTGCACAAATAGGCAAGAGGTTTCCATCTGAAAGAAAAGTGATCAAAGACCCGGTGACCGGGACTGAGCTTACTTTTCTTACCAGCACGCCTGCTGGCGATTCGAAGATATACCAGACACATAACCAGTGGACTTCCGACGGTAACTGGGTTATTTTCAGATCGAACAGGTCAAGAGGTGAAGCAATGGCCGTGAATGAAAAAACCGGTGTTATCGTTCAGGTAAGCGAAGGTGGTTATACAGGTATGCTCAATGTTGCAAGGAAGTCGATGAAGCTATATTTCATGAGGGATACAACCACAAGGAGAAGGTTCACTCCCCTGGCAGGACAGCAGCCAGGTGCAGCAGCACCGGGGACAGGAACACAGCAAAGGCCTCAGCAGGCAGGGCCGAGAGTGAGCCCGGCAATACAGGTAATAGAGGTTGATCTTGAAAAGCTATTTGCCGACAGCGAAAACGGAAAGCTCAGGCCGGCCGCCGAATACCAGAAGATATGCGGATACACACCCCCGGAACTGGGTGCCGGAGGCGACATGGCTCTCGATGCGAATGAGGATGTGGTTTATTTCAGGATTGGCCGTGAGGCAGCTATTAAACATATTCCTGAAGGAACAAAGATCGAAACAAACTTCGGTCCGCGGAACATGGGAGCAGGTCCTTCAGGAATAGGCAAAATGGACCTTAAGACCGGTAAGTGCAGTGTTGTCACAGCGGTTCCTTTTCAGGTTGGCCATATTCAGACCAATCCATGGGTGCCCGGCGAAATAGTTTTCTGCTGGGAGACAGGGGGGAAGGCCCCCCAGAGAACCTGGACAGTCATGGCCGACGGATCAGGATTGAGGCCTCTTTATCCGGAATCGGAATATGAATGGGTTACCCATGAGGCTGTGATCACGAAGGATGAGGTTGCAATAGCGATCATGGGACACAGAAAGGTTGGCACACCACAGCAGCCCGCAAATCCGCAGAATCCGGGACAGGAAGTCGACTGGGGACCCTCAGGAACAAGGGAAAAACCCACAGGACTGGGAATAGTGAATCTCAGGACCAGGGAGATGACGATTGCAGGGCAGACAGAATCAGGAAGCGGCTTATGGCATGTTAACGGCTCATACGACGGAAGATTTGCCGTCGGAGATGATTTCTCGAGGGGGATCTACCTCATAGACAGGAAAACCCGTGAAATGATATTGTTGTCGACCGGTCATAAAGCTACAGCTTCTGATCATCCCCATCCCACATTCAGTAACGACGGGACAAGGATAGAGATACAGTCAGCCATGCTTTCAGAGGATAACAGGTCAATGAATATCTGCATTATTCCGGTGCCGGAGGAATGGCTGAAAAGAAAGTAATAAAAGTAACCGGTAGTGATCATTTTTCGGATATAGATAAGATTTTTTGTTCTTAATTTCTTAACTTGCTTTAAACACTTAATTAAAAATCACCCGAAATGAAAAAACATTCTATCTTCTTGTTTCTTCTCATGTTTCTGTCAAGTGTTCTTGCTTCTGCTCAACCATCAGTTCAGGAAACTGACAAACAGGGGTCTTCACTGAAAAACAATCAGGATTTTGTAAATGACCTTACGGGTAATGCGTTGGATCCTGTTATAACAAGCCCGTATGCAATTTCTGTTGATGAAAAACCAATTAAACGAGGTGATATGATTATCGGGGGGGGTGCCTCACTCGGCTTTGATAATCAAAGATATACATCTGGGACATTAACTAATATCTATAATACTTTTAATTTTGGGGTCAGTCCTCGAGTCTTGTTCTTTATAGTCGACAGACTGGCCCTGGGAGCACATGTAAATTTTGGATTTGGTTTGACTAATAATAGTTTTAGCTATTATACCGGTATCGGGCCTGAATTAAGATATTACACCAATACGGGACTGTTTCTAAAGACAGGATTATCTTATCTTTACTCACATTATGAAACATTTAACCTAAACTCATTAAATATCACACCCGGAATTGGATTTGCAATCTTTCTGAATAATAATATTGCCCTTGAGCCAATTCTGACGTATGACTTAGATCTTGAATTCAGAAATAGCGAAATTTCTTCCAATTCAACGAACACAACGCATCATGTTGGTGTTGGCCTTGGATTGACGATTTTCTTATAATCTTTATCGAGCTTGTTCTCAACTGAGCGGACGGAATGAGCAAATTCCGATTTTTTGACCTTCTCAAATATGTCAGGGATCTCATTATATAAATTTCCCTGGTTCGCTATCGCAGCCAGAATGTAATCAGCTTTTTTACAAAATCCTTTGCTAACTGAAGCTCCTGATTTGTTTCAGTTATCATAATAAAGGATAAATATATAAATAAGCAGAAAAATCAACCTGCACCGGGGTGAAGCAGGTTTATTTTTTTGATGTTTTCGGAATTTGACAAAACAGAATTATTATGACTCCGGATAAATATTTTCTCCCTCCGACTTTGCTATAATGGCGCAGACTACCATATCGCCCCAAACATTTACTGTAGTTCGGAACATATCGAGAATTCTGTCCACGGCAAGTATCAAACCTAAACCTTCCAAAGGTAATCCCACTGCGGTTAGAACAATTCCCATTGTCACCATACCTGCCATCGGTATGCCGGCAGCTCCTATAGCGGCCATTAGCGCGGAAAATGCCGCTATTAACTGCTGTCCGATTGTGAGGTCAATGCCGTAAGCCTGGGCTATGAACAAAGCAGCCACAATCTCATATAAGGCTGTCCCGTTCATATTTATTGTAGCGCCTAAGGGCAAAGTAAAGCTTGAAAGCTTAACGGAAACTCCGGCATTTTTCTCCATAGCAGCCATAGTAAGAGGGAGTGTTGCATTCGAAGAGGATGTTGAGAAGGCGGTGAGTAAAGGCGTAACCATGGCTTTCATATGCTTAACCGGATTAACTTTTCCTACAAATCTCAAGAGAGCAGGAAGGGTGATCAGGGAATGTACAAAAAGCCCTGTAAAAACAACCAGCATGTAAAGGCCAAGCCTGTAAACAAGCTCACCCAGGTTTTCCTGACTGGCAACAATTTTTATTACAATACCAAAAATCCCAAAAGGTGATACCAATATGATAAAATCGGTAACTTTCATAATAAGCTCATTAGCTGCTTCAAAAAAGTTATTCAGCATATTTCTGTTATTATCACTCATTCTGGTAATAAAATAGCCAAACAACATTGAAATGAATATAATGGCCAGCATATCGGTTTCAACCAGGGCTCTGAACATATTGTCCGGAACAATACGTATCATATTATCTGAAAGACTACCCGATGTCATAGCAATCTCATTGACAGGGGTGGTTAATGCAAGATCTGCATCTACACCGGGTTTGACCAGGTTAACAAATAACAAGCCTGTAAAGATGGCTACAAAGCTTGTAAAGAAATACCAGGATAATGTTTTTAAACCCAGCCGCCCAAAATCTTTTCCGCCTTGAAGGCGTCCCACACCGCAAGTTAATGATGTGAATATTAGCGGCGCTACAATCATTTTCAACGCTCTGAGAAATATAGTTCCCATCCAGGAAGTATAATCAGCAACAACTGGTAATACTATGCCTAATATGATTGCAAGCAGCAATGCGATCAGAATCTGTACGGGTAGAGAAAGTTTTATCTTCATGTAACGGTTTTACGAAGCCATAAATATACAATTATGCCTGCCAAACATAAGCCGACCCAGCTATTTTTTTCCCGCTTACCGGTTCAACATGCGGGACTTTCGCCTGATGAACAACGTCAGGTACTTCAACACCAACTCCGGCCTGTATTATGTTTATTGCAAACAATGAAAGTATAACAGATCTGGGGGCACAGTTTTTTGCGTTGGGTTTTCCGTTTCCCGCGGCATTGTAATTGGTTCAGGCATCTGAACGCAGTATTTCTTGATACACAAACTTAGTTAAATGAAATTAATGAATGCTGCCCGGAAAGCATTTTTCAGCTTGGGACGGAAGATTTCCCTGGCGGAATGAACAACGAATTACCATTGTTGAATTTCCTGTTGCTAATGAGATCGACGACCTGAACCGCCCCCATCATTGTGCCATAGAGTCCGTGTGCAAATTTGGGCTGAAAAAGATTCCTTACAGGTGTTTTCATCGGGATGCGTTTCGGCCCGAACTGGGTTACAAGCGAGGCGATATCATATATGCTTCCGGTAGGGGAACCGGAATAGCGTGCGTAAGTTGCAGGAGTGGCAATGTCTTTTACCACGATATGTTTCCTGAGGCCGGGGATAAAATATTTTTCTGCAATATCGATCAGGAAATCAGCCCATTTCTCCTTTTCAACCCGGTAGGCCTCGTAGTTGGATTCCCGGAGATCCTTCCACCCGTTCAATGCCCAGGGGGTGCTCCGGATCGTAACCGTGTTCTTCGAACCGGTAGTAAGTGACGGGCAGATAACGGCTGCATGGAAACAATCCTTTGAAAATCCATGATTACCGGCCAGAAACGCATTGAAAAGTTTTTCAGCGGTTCCAAGTCCGGTCGAAACCACATTATAGGGATAATCAAGATCGAGCTTTTTCATGTCGATATAGTCATCAAGACCCAGGGCAACATTGAATGAGGACGGAGACATTATCGTGTTTTGGAGCTTCTGAACATATTCCTGCGGCAGGTTTTCGTCGCCGACAAGTTTGCGCATTGCCACCATCGGATCAATGGTTGTGATCACTTTCTCTGCCTTCAGCGGGGATTGACTATCTGTAATTTTCACTCCTGTAACTGCACCATCCTCAACCTCGATTTTTTCGACTTCCGAATTAAAGATGATTTCGCCTCCCAGGGACTGGAATTTCAAAGCAAGCTTTGCAGGATATTCGTCGAAGAAGCCCAGCGGACGGTAGCATTTTGTCATTGAAGAAAGCATGGCTCCTGTTGCCAGGATCGCCGAGGCACGGTCGGAGGGAACACCTGAAAAGGATGTGAATGTCTCCATCACTTCCCGCAGCTTAGGATTGGTAATCCTGAATTTATCAAGCAGTCCTGAATATGTCCTGTTGAGGTTTGCAATTACTTTCGGAGCCCTGAAAACAGTTGCTATGTTATCCTTCATGGTTGCATTTGCCTTCAGTTTTCTCACCTGTTTGAACAGGTCAACGGAGTATGCCATTAATGAAGAGATCTTATCTGCATCCCCCGGAAATTTTTCAATGAGATACCTGGTGAAGTTCTCTGCCCCTGCAGGGATCCGGTATTCATCAACATGATCTCCGTCAACGACCAGCCGCCTCATGAAGTTGTTCTCATAACGCTTAAGAGAGAGTTCTATCCCGAGATAATCAAGAATATCAACAATATCAGGGAAAAGCTGTGATGTTTCAAATACATATCCTCCCTTCTCGTATGCAGTGCTGTAGCCTCCGGGGTAGCTGTTCTTTTCTATGATAAGGGTTTTCATTCCCGGGAAATGCCTGAGCCACATTAATCCGCATGCAAGCCCGCTCAGTCCGGCGCCTATGATTATCATTGCATACCGGTCATTGTCGGAAAAATTAGAGGATAAGGTATCACGCATCAGCTGATATGAACTTTTCATGGTTTTCTGTTTTGTCTGGTTCAACACTCTGGCTTTCCTGTTAAAACTACGAAATTTCCGGATGCCGGTCAAATATACTTTTAGCTTCTTCCATACCTGCAGCCGATTTATCAATTCTTTATGAACAAATGCTTCCATTAAGGTGTTTAGTATTAATATTGAAAGGTCAACAGGGGAAAATCTGATTTGTGAAAAATGGAAAATATTTCAGTTAAAGCTGCCACCAGGGCAGCATCCCTGAATAGACAGGAAGCCGGTCATGGACTAAAAGACATCCCGGGGGAACAACAGGGCTTCAACTCCCTGAGCCACAGGCTTACGGCAGAAGGAGGCAAGAATATATTTCTTTACCTCAAAAGCTTTAATCTGCTCAGTAAACAGGACTTTCTGATACTATCTCCCACAAGCCATTATTATTATGAGGAGAATGATTTCAGGAATATCAAAACCATAGTGAATCTGATAAAGCTGAATACAATCAGCAACCCGGATACTTTTTTTACCACTTTAATCCGTGTCCTGCCCGCGGATGTAAATTTCATCGGATGCTTTTCCATAACAAAACCTTTTATGGGAGCACAGTTTCTTTCGGACCTGACAGCCAGGGTTAACAATCTGCTCGACCTGGGACCTGAGCGCATGATGGACAGGAAGGATGTAGCAGGGCTTCTGGGCAAATACGGATTCCGGGTTATCGATATGACCGAAATGAACGGGCTGATATACTTCTACTCCCGAAGGGACGGTCAGCACCTTAAGATCAGGGCCTGATCAGCATAAGTAAACAGCATTTTTCATTGAATTGACAGATAAGTGCCTGATTCTGTTATGATATTCTTTCCCGTTTTCTGATTATCTTTAGGTTTTCAAATACCATGGGGAAATGAATAAACGGACTTTTATCCGGTCAGGATTACTGGGCATTTCAGCTATTGTCCTTGGCAGAAAAGCTTCTGCCCTTGAATACTATCCACGCCTTTCAGAAAAGAAATGGGCAGTACTTTATGGCACCTGGTGCGGCAGCGCACGTGATGCAGGCGTCTGGATCTCCGAAGGCATGGACGGAATAGCCAACGTGTTTGATGTTCGTGAAAACCCGGATCTTTCGAAATATGATCATGTAATTGTCGGCGGGGCTATCCGGTCCGGAAAAATATCACCGGAGCTTCAGCAATATCTTGAAAAGAACGGGGAAGTCCTTAAGACCAGGATACGTGGTTATTATGCCGTGTGCGGCAACATGATGAAGCCGGTATTTCCTGAGACAAAGACCATGCTGATCGACAACCATCTTGCAAAGATATGCGGTGTTGCAGGTCTTCCTTCAGTAGTGTTACTTGGCAGGATCACTTACGGCCTCATGGAGCCTGACGTACGGAAACAGATGGAATCATTCAAGATGCCTGAGTATGATAACCTTAAGCGGACTGAATGTATGGCTTTCGGAAAAGAGGTTCTGGCGGCATCTCTGAAATAAAGCCTTAGGTCATCCAAGTTCGGTCAGGGCTTTGACAAGCACATCCAGTTCGTCAGTAGAGGTGTATACATTAGGAGTTATCCGGCAGCCGTGGACGTTAGCACCGTCGATCGGGGCACAGTAGATCCTGTACTTTTTGAATAAAGTATCGCCGAGTTCTGCAGGTTTCATTCCTTTAACACCTACGTTTGCTATTGCGCACGACCTGGCCGGATCGTCGGGGGTGTTGATGATTATATGTGGCATTCTCCTCACTTTATCGCTCCAATAGTGCTGAAGGTATCTGAGCCGCGATTCCTTGCGTTCGGCACCCAGCATGTTATGAAAATCGATTGCTTCGGTCACCGTCAGGTCAGTATAGACAGGATGAGTTCCGACCTGGTTAAGCCTCAGGATACTGTCGGGATTGGTTTCTCCCGACGCTATCAGGGGCCAGATATTCCTGATTTTATCCTTTTTTACGTAAAGTATCCCTGAGCCCAGGGGCACACTCAGCCATTTGTGGAGACTGCTGCCATAGTAATCGCAATCAAGTTCCGGGATGGTGAACCTGAAATGACCGAAGGCATGAGCTCCGTCGACCATCACATCAACACCGCGGGCATGAGCCATATCGCAGATCTTCCTGACAGGAAGGATATGACCGGTGATGTTGATCATATGACAGATCATAAGGAGCTTTGTCTTCGGGGTGATTGCGTTAGAATACAGATCAACTATCTCAGCGTCGGATGAAGGATTGTTAGGCACGGAAACTATTCTATTCACAACGCCATACCTGGCTGCCACCTGTTTAAACATGTTCAGCATCGAAGGGTAGTCCTGCTCTGCCATTACGGCTTCATCCCCGGGTTTCCAGTCAAGTCCTCCTATGATCATGTCGAGCGATTCTGTCGTATTCCGGGTAATGATCAGTTCGTCGGCAGGGCATCCTGCCAGTGAGGCAAGTTTTGCTGCCATTTTCTTCTTGTTCTCGAATTGTACGGTCCGCATGTACATGGATCCCTGGTAGTTGATTTCCCTGACATGCCTGATGAGGCTCTCCAGGGTCTGCTCCGGAAGGAAGCAATAATATCCGTTCTCGAGGTTTATATAGTCTGGATTTAACCGGTACCCGGCTCTTATCTGTTTCCAGAAATTCTCATCTTCGGCAAGTTTCACCGAAGGTATTTCAGCAACAGATTTGATGATCTCCGACAGCCCCGAAGGCTCTATAATTGATACGAGCCCCAGCAGTCCGGCGTTTTTAAGAAATGTTCTCTTGTCCATTGTTTTCATTTTGAAAATCAGTAGTTATGAACTCTCATATTTACTGTGACCATTCAGAGGGCTGACGGTCCCAGCGGTGTTTTTCGAGTCAGTGACCCTGCATCACTGGCAGCAACATTTGTCTTAACATGTTGAGCTTTTCGCATTCCCGGAATGATGGTGCTTATTGTCGGTTCCCCCAGGATAAACCTTAATGCCATCTCCGGCATGGTCATCCCCTCCGGAACAAGCGGTTTCAGGGCATCGGCATGTTCAACGCTGGGTATAAGGTTTTCTTTCACGAAATAGGTGTTCCGCCAGTCACCGAAAGGCCATTTGCTTTCTTTCGTAAGGGTGCCGGTGAGTGTTCCTTCATCGAAGGGGACCCTGGCTATCACTCCCACATTATGTTCGCGGCAAGCAGGGAAAAGCTCATCTTTAGGATTCTGATCGAAGATATTGAAGATAACCTGAATACAATCGATTAGCCCGCTTTTCACAGCCCTTATTCCATTCCAGGATTC
>JALONU010000283.1 GCA_025454775.1 Bacteroidales bacterium
GTCGAGGGATGCAGGCAGGAAAGCTGATGAGGATGCCGGAGCATCCTTTGCATAGTCCGGCACCCAGGTATGGAACGGAAAGGCTCCGGCCTTGGTGAAGCTTCCTGCAAGGAGTGCCAGAAATGCTGTTACCGTAAGCGCGTTTCCCGTGTCAAGTGATATTTCACTCATATTCAGGGTGCCCGTCATCTTCCAGACCAATGCTATTCCAATGATCATAATGCTGTCGGAAGCTCCGATCATAATGAGCGTCTTCTTTGCGGTGGCGGAGCTTTCTTCGTCACTGCCCTGTATAAGCTTATAGAGAGTTATTCCCAGTGCACCCCAGAAGCCAAGGAAAAGCAGGAGGTTGTCAGCCAGCACCGCCCCATAGGAACAACCCAGGGTGATCAGGATCCACGGGTAGTAGTTCCTGATCTTTCTTACCTTCATATATACCAGGGAATATAGCAATACAAGGATTGCAAAGAGGCTGATGAACATAACCACCATCCTGCTCAGATTGTCAATCCTGACTGCCAGGTATTTGCCTATATCCCAAAGATCAGGTATGAACCTGGCTGTCCCTGACTCGTAAATACCGAAGGTCAGTATCCCCGCGACCAGGGAAACGAGAAGGGCCAGGATCCCTTTGAGCTGCCGGGCTTTATCGGGTATCAGGAGAAGGATCAGGCCGGCAACTATCGGCAGTATTATTGCAAATTCGAGGTTTGCCATTACGGCATTCTGAGATATGAGGCTGGAAAATTCCTTCATTTCATCTTACTTGTTGTTCCCTAAGCAGTCTGGTCTTATTGACTGATAACTCAATCAGTTCACGTGCGTTGAAAATCTTCTTCCCGCTTGCCTCATCATAGGCAGCCGCAAGCCTTTCGGTGCAGCAATAGCATGGATCTACCGCGGCAAGGGAGATTGTGGCATCAGAGATACTCTGCCCTATGCATGATTTGCGGAAGGTTGCGATGTTCACGTAGCTGGGCGCCCTTATCTTATGCCTGACCGGGGAGTTTGAACCGTCGGAGAACACGCAGTGAAACACCTCTCCCCTGGGAGCTTCCGCTCTTCCGGTGCCTATTCCTTCGGGTATCTCCTTGACTTTTATGGAGATATCTCCTTCTTTCTCCTTCCTGAGCTTTTCAAGGCATTGTTCGATTATGGAAACCGACTCGAACATTTCGAGCAGCCTGACCTCTGCCTTGGCGAAGACATCTCCGCCTTCTGCTGTAATCACCTTCCAGTTTACCAGGGGATATGCAGCATATGGATCGTCCTTCCTTATATCGATCGCAACTCCTGAAGCTCTTGCAGTCGGCCCTACTGCTCCATAGTCTGTTATGTCCTGCCTGGTAAGAACGCCGACACCCTTAGTCCTTGAATGTATAACAGGATCGTCCATAACCGCACCGGTGAGAAGCGTAACTTTCTTTTTCACTTCGTCCATAACCTTAAGGATATCAGGGATCTTATTGTTCTCAATATCGCGGCGGACTCCTCCTACCTTGAACATCGCATAGCTGTTCCTGTTCCCGGTGATCATCTCGAAGAGGTCGAGGACCGGCTCACGGTATTTCCAGGCCCACATGAATACTGTGTTGTACCCGAGGAAATGCCCTGCAAGACCTGCCCACAGCAGATGACTGTGTATCCTTTCAAGCTCGCCTATGATACTCCTTATGTACTTAGCCCTGTCTGTAATTTCAATCCTGCATATTTCTTCAACCGCATTGGCGAAGGCAAAGGGATGAGAGGTCGAGCAGATTCCGCAGATCCTTTCAACCAGGAAGAATACCTGGTCGTAAGTCTTTGATTCGGCAAGCTTTTCAATTCCCCTGTGGTTATATCCTGTTTCCCACTTAATGTCCCTGACTATTTCACCGTCGCAATAAAGTTTAAAAAGTTCAGGTTCTTCCTGCAGGGGGTGATAGGGGCCGATAGGTATGAGGAACTTGTTGCTCATAATCTTACTTTTTAAACTCTTTTCTGTATGGATAGACGCCTTCCGCCCAGTTTCCCTCGGAGATAAGCTTTTCCTGGTTGGGATGGTTGAGAAAATCTATCCCGAAAAGTTCATGCATCTCCCTCTCGATCCAGTTTGAGGCATTGAACATATTTGAAAGAGATTCAATCCTTGGCTTTTCGCTGTTCAGAATTACGTGTATGTTCAGCACAAGACCTGTTTCGTCATTGCTGAAGTGGTACAGGATCTCGAAGCCTTTCTTTGTGTGTATTGCTGAGGCGATGATGAACCTTAATCCGGCCTCCCTGTAAAGATGTTCCGCAACTTTCAGCAGTGCCAGGGGTTCGATGGTTACCGTCAGCCTGGTGCTGCTTTGCTCTTCAGTCTCAAGAACATCGTTGCCGAACTTTTTTCTAAGCTCTCCGATGATTGCCTCGTTGTTCATCCTGATCCTATCTTTTCACATTTAAATTAATACTGCAGGTTTCTTCATAAAGACCGTTATTTTCTGCCTGCCAGTTTTACAATACCTGCGATGATTGCTTCCGGCTTGGGCGGACATCCCGGGATGTATGCATCGACTGGAATGATCTTGTCGACCGGGCCTGCGAATGTGTTTCCCTCCGCAAAAATTCCGCCTGTGCAGCCGCAGGCGCCTATGGCAACCACCAGTACCGGTTTCGGAGCCTGGTCGTAGATCTCCAGCAGCCTTTCCCTGTCGCGTTTGTTTATTGATCCGTTGACCAGGAGGAAGTATCTCAATGTCGCAGTTGTTACAGGAAGCCCCTCCGAAGTGGAAGACCCACAGTGATTTCTTGAAACAAAAACTTTTAAAGCCCACGGTTATATCTGTTATAAACCAAAAAATGCAAGAACGATCGCCGTTACAACAATAAGGTTCATCCATATCATGAAGAAGCTTATTGCCTGTTTTATCCTTATCCTTGGATTAGTATTACGGATCAGTGTCAGAAGGAGCACTATGCCGGCCACCTTCAGAACAGCCCACAGAATGTTTATGCCGGTCAGGTTAAATCCTTTCATCAGCATGGCTGCGATCAGGCAGGGCAGAATTAAAAGCATTATGTATTTTGTGAGTTTTATAATAGCGTAGGGAGGACCGGAATATTCTATGAATGAACCCTCAGCCAGCTCTGTTTCGGCTTCAGCCATGTCGAAGGGTACAAGACCCAGCTTTGCCTGTATGCAGAAAATACCTGCTATAAAGAGCAATACCCCGGAGATGCTTCCTATAAAAGGAGCTCCGTCCTTCTGTATCTGGATTATTGAATAGAGATCGAAACTTTGTCCTGATTTTGCTATTACCCCGGCAATTACCAGCAGGAAGGTGAGCTCATAGCTGAGTATCAGCTTCATCTCCCTTGAGCCACCCACAGCTGCGAGAGGATTACCTGATGCCACGGCACCGAGGATCCAGGAAAAGGAGGGAATGGTTAGAAGATAGAAGATAACCAGCAGGTCGCCCCTGAACCCGGTCGTGATATTGAAAAGAGGCAGAAGGATGAACACGGCCGCGGTTGTGGCACCGAAAAGTCCGAAGACCGGGGCCAGCAGGAAAGTGACCGGAGATCCGTTCTTTGGGATGATCGTCTCCTTTACCAGCAGCAGCTTGAAGAAGTCATAAAATGGCTGAAGCAGGGGTGGTCCTTTCCGGAACTGAACCCTGGCAGTGATCTTCCTGTCAAACCAGGAGAGAACACCTCCTGTTACAGCAGCAAATAAAAGGCCCGGAAAAACAAGGAAATAAAACAAATATGCTGCCATGCCTGCTGTTATTTAGTCTGTTTTATAGATAAAGTCTTTTATGAGAACCCTGTCGTTCAGCTTGAAGATGTTTTCATCAGGCGATTCCCTTGCTTCAGTAAGGGT
>JALONU010000284.1 GCA_025454775.1 Bacteroidales bacterium
CGTTGAATAATATCTGATACCTCTTTCCAACTTTAAACTTTCGACTTTCGACTTAAACATTAATGACCCTCATCAGATCCGCAAACACTCCCGCCGCAGTTACATCAGATCCGGCTCCGTATCCTTTAATAACCATCGGAAGTTCCCTGTATCTCTCGGTTGTTATGAGAACAATGTTGTTACTTCCTTCCAGGTTATAGGAAGGGTGATCCCTGTCGACTTCCTCAAGACCCACTTTTGCCCTGCCGTTGTCGAATATGGCAAAGAAACGCCATTTCATTCCCCTTTTTACAAGATCTATCCTTCTGTCTTCAAATTCACGATCGAGCGCTTCCACTTTCGTGTAAAAATCGTTCAGGTCACCGGTGAAGCACTCTGCCGGCAGAAAACTGTTCACCTCAACATCCTTCATTTCAATCTGGTATCCTGCTTCTCTCGCCAGGATAAGTATTTTTCTTACCACGTCGGTACCGCTCAGATCAACACGCGGATCTGGTTCTGTGAATCCTTTTTCCTTTGCCTTGCGGATGGCCTTGCTGAGAGGCAGTTCCGGGCCCAGCTCATTGCATATGAAATTAAGGGTACCTGAAAGGACGGCCTCGATCCGGTATATCCTGTCGCCGCTGAGCACAAGGTCGGAGATGGTTTTTATAATCGGCAGCCCTGCACCAACGGTAGTCTCATACATGAACCGGACACCCTTTTCCCCGGCGATGGTCCTGAGTTCATGGTAATAACTGTATTCCGAGGAACATGCGATCTTGTTTGCAGCCACAACTGAAATGTAAGCTCCGAGCACTTCCCCGTAAACCTCCGACACCTTCGCATCAGCCGTGCAGTCGATAAATACCGGGTTGCGAAGGTTCAGTTTACTGACTATCCTGACGAATTCCCATATGTCGGCCTTCTCACCCTTGTCCTTCAGCTGATCCCTGTATTCACTTAGTGATATTCCCTTAGGATCAATAAGCATCTTACGCGAGTTGGTTATGCCTGACAGGTTGATCTTCACATGATGATCCTTGAAAAGCAACTGCGATTGCCTGTCGAGTTGTTTCAGCAGGCTTGAACCCACGAGCCCTGTACCTGCAACGAACAGGTTCATCTCCTTGTAGCGTGAAAGGAAGAAGCCGTCGTGTATAACGTTCAGGGCCTTCCTCAGGCTTTCATTCCTTATAACTACAGATATGTTCAGCTCAGATGATCCCTGCGCGGTTGCCACAACGTTGATACCGTTCCTGCCAAGGGCCCTGAAGAGAGTTGCAGAGATGCCCGGGGTGTTCTTCATTTTCTCACCGACTATGGCAATCACCGACAGGTTTTTTTCCGTAATGATCCTCAGTTCCTTGTTCAGGATTATTTCTCTTTCGAACTCCGAGGTTATTGCTTCTCCGGCTGCAGGTGCATCGGCGGGGGAGACGGCAAAGGTGATTGAATACTCCGACGAAGCCTGGGTTATCAGGATAATGTTCACTCCCGATTTGGCCAGAGCTCCGAAAAGCCTTGCCGAGGTGCCTGTCACACCGACCATCCCCGGTCCCTGAAGTGTTATAAGGTCCACATGGTCAATTGATGAAATGCCCTTGATCGGACTTTTTCCTGTGCCTGAATTGTCTCCGTTTATCAGGGTGCCCTTTGATTCAGGGTTAAAGGTGTTTTTTACAAGTACAGGTATCCTGGCCTTGTACACGGGCCTCAGGGTGGGTGTATAGATCACCTTGGCTCCAAAATGGCTGAGTTCCATCGCTTCGGCATAGGTGAGGTTTTCGATTGTATATGCCTTGTCCACTTTCCTGGGATCTGCCGTCATAAAGCCTTCCACGTCAGTCCATATCTCAAGGACTGAAGCCCCCAGGGCGGCTGCGATTATGGCTGCAGTGTAATCCGATCCTCCTCTCCCCAGGGTGGTTGTCTCGCCTGCAGGAGTGGACGCTATAAAACCGGGGACAATTGTGATACCTTCATTTCTTCCGATTTTTTCCCTGACCCGGTCATTGGTGATACTGAAATCCACGCTTTTGTTGGCGGTCTTTGCGTCGGTGACTATAAATTCCCTCGCATCGGAGAACATTGAGTTCTCAATAAAACTGCTTATAATTCGCGAGGAAAGTCTTTCTCCGGCAGCAAGAATGTTGTCGAGGGCATGACTGGTTATCTCGCGCAGGAGGAAGATCCCTGTGCAGGTCTCGGTAATCTCATTCAATACTTCGTCGGTATATTTCAGGACGGCTTCCTGCATGCTTTTTTCGCCGATGAGTTCCCTGGCGTATTCCCTGTGCTGAGCGGTTAGTTTTCCCAGAAGGTCCCAGGCTTCGCTGTTCCCGTCAGCGGCCAGTTCTGCTATCTTATGAAGCTGATCGGTAACACCCTGGAAGGCCGAGACAACCACTATGCAGGGAGTTTCCTGTTCAGTGACAATCCGCTTTACAACCCTTATCCTGGCAGGGGTCCCTACTGATGAACCTCCGAATTTGAGGACTTTCATTTGAGTACCTTATTAAAAACAAGAGGGTGTCTCAAAAGCTGAAATCCTTTAACCGCAGAGGCCGCAAAGGTTTTACGCAAAGAGCGCAAAGGGTCATTCCCCAAACTCTTAACTTTGCGTCCTTTGCGTGGATTTACCCGCCGGAGCTTTCACTGAACTATGAAGCTTTAGCGTAGGCGGGCTTAGCGTCCTTTGCGGTTAAAAATAACTTCTGATACAGCCT
>JALONU010000116.1 GCA_025454775.1 Bacteroidales bacterium
ATGACCCTCAGGGAGGGCTACCAGACTACCGGAGTCCAGAACCTGGGAAGAATGACAGACGCCCTTCATTATGCACTTATCAGCAGTTCGCCCGCCGGTCCGGGTCAGGCTCCTGTCATAAAAATATTCCCTGCCTGGCCCGAAGAGTGGGACGCAGATTTCAAGCTTCTTGCGAGGGGGAATTTCCTTGTTACAGCCTCATCCAGGGCAGGTAAAGTAGTTGATCTGCAATTATTTTCTTATAGCGGATCAGACTGCATTATTGTTAATCCCTGGTCCGGATCAAAGGTGATAATGTACAGGAATGGGAAGAAATCGGAAAAGCTTACAGGCAGCTTACTGACTTTCAGAACAAGAACTGGTGAGAGAATATCTCTGTCTCCTGTCCATTAACTGCGAAGGGTGCCAAGTGTTAAGGTATACGTGTTCATTGCGGTTAAGTGTACTTTTCGACTATTTAATTAGAATATTCTACTAATCTCTTAATATTTTTCATTTTTTTGATGTTTCTCTTTGATATATTAAAACTTTATTTACTTTTGTCCGTCGATTATTATAAAAAATGAAGAATTCTTTAATACTTATCATTGCCCTCATCCTCATTATTGTGCCAGGCACATGACCCGGGAGTGATATATATTAAGAAAATTATATTCGAGCCTTCCGGAAAAACAACAATGACCGGCAGGAAAATGGCCGGCGCCAGGAGCCTGTGGAGGGCAAACGGCATGAAGGAGGAAAACTTCGGCAGGCCCGTGATAGCTGTTGTGAACTCATTCTCACAGTTTGTACCCGGACATGTTCACCTTCATAATACAGGACAGATAGTAAAGGAGGAGATTGAGAAACGTGGTTTCTTTGCCGCAGAATTCAACACCATAGCCATCGATGACGGCATTGCAATGGGGCATGAAGGCATGCTCTATTCACTGCCATCCAGGGAACTTATAGCCGACAGCGTGGAGTATGTGGTCAATGCCCACTGTGCAGATGCGATGATCTGCATTAGCAACTGCGACAAGATCACCCCGGGGATGCTGATGGCAGCAATGCGGCTTAACATACCCTCGGTATTCGTTTCGGGCGGTCCGATGGAAGCAGGTGTCTCAGGCAGCAGAAGCCTCGACCTTATCGACGCAATGATCGATGGTGCAAGTGAGAGCGTCAGCGACGACGACCTTCTTGAGACTGAGAGGAACGCCTGCCCTACCTGCGGATCTTGTTCAGGCATGTTCACGGCAAATTCTATGAACTGCCTCGCTGAAGCCTTAGGCCTTGCCCTGCCCGGGAACGGAACAGTGATAGCCACACATGCAAACCGGACAAAGCTTGTAAAAAAAGCGGCAGCACTGATTTCAGAGATTACCAGGCAATATTACTACGAGGGAGACGACACCCTCCTTCCGCGTTCAATAGCGACAAGATCTGCATTTATGAACGCAATGGCGCTCGACATAGCAATGGGAGGCTCCACTAACACGGTGCTGCACCTTCTTGCCATCGCCCGAGAGGCGGAAGCAGACTTCACCATGAAGGATATTGACGGATTGTCGCGCAGGATCCCTAATTTGTGCAAAGTGGCACCGAGCTCTCATTACCACGTTCAGGATGTGAACCGTGCAGGCGGCATAATGGCAATAATGGGAGAACTGCAGCGTGCAGGACTTATCGACAGCTCGGTCAGGCGGATTGACTATAAGACCCTCGGGGAAGCAATCTCCGGATGGGATATTCTCAGTGATGCGGTTATGCCGGAAGCTTTAGCGCTTTACAGGAGTGCACCATCGCTTAAGAAAAGCGGGGAAATGGGATTTCACTCAACCGAATACTCTCATCACGATACCGACCGCACCGGAGGCTGTATCAGGGATACGGCCCATGCCTACAGCCGGGATGGCGGTCTGGCAGTGCTCTATGGAAACATGGCTGTAAACGGCTGCATTGTAAAGACAGCCGGGGTGGATGAAAAGCTTTTCCGGTTTTCGGGACCGGCAGTGGTCTTCGAGTCGCAGGAAGATGCTTCGGAAGGCATCCTGGGAGGCCATGTAAAGGCAGGTGATGTAGTAATAATAAGGTATGAAGGTCCGAAGGGAGGTCCGGGTATGCAGGAAATGCTCTATCCCACATCCTATCTGAAATCGAAGGGCCTGGGGAAGGACTGTGCCCTCGTGACCGACGGCAGGTTCTCGGGAGGTACCTCTGGACTATCGATAGGTCATGTGTCGCCTGAAGCTGCAGCTGGTGGTGCAATAGCCCTTGTAATGAACGGAGATATCGTCGATATTGATATCCCGGCAAGAAGTATGAATGTAAGGCTTTCTGAAAAGGAACTGGAAAACAGGCGGAAGAAAGAAGCAGCAAAAGGAGAAAAAGCATTCAGGCCTTCGACAAGAAAAAGAATAATACCCGCTTCACTCAGGGCTTATGCAATGACGGTCAGTTCTGCAGATAAGGGGGCGGTGAGGGTAGTATAGAGTTGTGAGTTGTGAGTTGTGAGTTGTGAGTTGTGAGTTGTGAGTTGTGAGTTATGAGTTATGTGTTATGAAGGAAAAAGGTTAAGATAAAGGTGAAAAAAGAAAAAAACGAAAGGAAGGTAAACGGGGTTGAGAACATCTCCGGTGCCGAAGCATTACTGAAGTCACTCCTGGCTGAAGGGGTTGATACAATATTCGGGTATCCGGGCGGGGCCATCATGCCTGTCTACGACAAGCTTCTCGACTTTGAAGGCAGGATCAGGCATATCCTGACCCGTCATGAGCAAGGGGCAGCACACGCTGCACAGGCTTATTCGATGGTCACCGGGAAACCGGGGATATGTTTTGCAACATCGGGGCCGGGATCGACCAACCTGATAACCGGAATAGCAAATGCCTTCCTCGATTCAGTGCCTATGGTTTTCATAACTGCCCAGGTGGTTTCAGGGCTCATCGGTTCTGATGCTTTCCAGGAAACAGATATCCTGGGTGTTTCAATGCCTGTGACAAAATGGAACTGCCAGGTGAAAAAAGCACAGGATATACCCGGCGCTGTAGCAAAAGCCTTCTATATTGCCACCACAGGCAGACCTGGTCCGGTGCTGGTCGACATTACCAAGGACGCCCAGATCGACAAGCTTGACTATAACTACAGCAAATGCACCTATCTGAGGTCATACAACCCTCATATACCTTTGAATAACAAGGCTATAGAGTCGGCTGCCATAATGATAAACCATGCTGAGAAACCACTGATACTTGCGGGTCACGGTGTACTTATTTCACGGGCAGAGAAGGAGCTGAAGGAATATGCAGAGAAGGCCGGGATTCCTGTTGCCCTTACCCTGCTGGGGCTTTCAGCTTTTCCGGCAGGACACAGGCTCTACGCGGGCTTTCTGGGGATGCACGGCAACTATGGCCCCAACCTGCTGACCAACGAAGCAGACCTTATAATCGCAATAGGAATGCGATTTGACGACCGGGTAACCGGGAACCTGAAGAAATATGCAAAACAGGCACGTATTATCCACATAGAGATCGACAAGGCCGAAATAAACAAGAACGTCATGGTCGACCTCGAAATTCACAATGATGCCGGGGAGGTTCTGAAAGCACTCATACCGCTGGTAAATAAGGCATCGCATGAAAAATGGATCAGGGAGTTCAGGATCTGCGACAAGACAGAATGGGACAGGGTAATTAAATCCGAAATCTCACCTGAAAAGGGAGATATCCGGATGGGTGAAGTAGTAAACATGGTTTCTGAACTGACAAAGGGTGACGCCATCATAGTGACTGACGTTGGTCAGAACCAGATGTCGGCAGCACGTTATTACAAATTCACGGAGCCGAACTCCCTTGTCACTTCAGGAGGAATGGGAACAATGGGTTTCGGACTTCCTGCTGCCGTGGGTGCAAAGACTGGCAGACCCGACAAGGAGGTTATTGTCTTCCTCGGTGATGGCGGTTTCCAGATGACCATACAGGAACTTGGGACTATCCTCCATTACCATATTCCGGTGAAGATCATTATCCTGAATAACAGCTACCTGGGAATGGTAAGGCAATGGCAGGACATGTTCTTCAGCAAAAGATACGCATCGACAGAACTTGTAAATCCGGATTTTGTAATGATTGCAAACGGATTCAGCATCCCGGCACAAAAGGTTATGGAGAGGGATGACCTGAAGGATGCCCTGAAAGGGCTTCTGGAGGAAAAAGGACCATATCTTCTTGACGTACAAATAGAGAAGGAAGGAAATGTGCTTCCGATGGTGGAACCGGGAGCATCGGTATCAGAAGTGACGCTAAACTATAAAGAAAAATAGACCCCCCAACCCCCCCCAAGAGGGGGCTATAAACCCATTTTGAGGTGTTGGGAGGGAAAAAACAGGAAATATGGGAAAACAGGAATACACGCTTTCAATCTTCAGTGAAAATCATATCGGGATACTCAACCAGATAACGATAATACTCACCAGGAGGCAGATAAACATAGAGAGCATCACTGCTTCTGAATCGGCTGTGAGGGGAGTGCATCTTCTCACCCTGGTCATAAAAACCACGGGCGACATGGTAAGCAAGGTCGCCCGTCAGATGGAAAAACTGGTAGACGTCCTCAAGGTGTTTGTTCACACTTCCGAAGAGATCATCTACCAGGAGATAGCCCTTTTCAAGGTCTCGACCAAGGGACTTTTATCGGGAAATGCAATTGATAATGTGGTTCGAAACCATCATGCCCGTATTGTTGAGGTCTCGCCGGAGTATATAGTCCTTGAGAAGACCGGACATAAAAACGAGATAAGCGATCTCTTCACTCATCTCGAGCCCTTCGGCCTTCTCCAGTTCGCAAGGTCGGGAAGGGTGGCCGTGACAAAACAGGTAAGGGAGCTGAACTCCTACCTTAAGGAAATGGATGAGGCAAACAGGGTAAAGGCTGAGGATGTGGATGTGTATGGCAGGAACTGAAGAAGACGGAAGACGGAAGACCGAAGCGGAGGGACGGCTACGGGCTTCAGGCTACCGGCTACCGGCTAATAATGGTCTGAAATCGGGTCTAAAGCCCCCCTTTAGGGGGGTTGGGGGGCCGGGGGGTTGGGGGCCCCAGTTTGGGGGGACGGGGTTACAAAGACAAAAACAGATACACTTTAATACATATAAATATGGCAAAGATCAATTTCGGCGGAGTTGTTGAAGACGTTGTAACAAGGGAAGAGTTTCCATTATCAAAGGCACGTGAAGTACTTAAAAATGAAGTTGTTGCAGTAGTCGGCTATGGTGTTCAGGGACCAGCGCAGGCCCTGAACATGAAGGATAACGGCATTAATGTTATAATCGGGCAGGCTCCTGAATTCAAGGCTGACTGGGAAAAGGCTGTGAAGGACGGTTTTGTACCCGGCAAGACGCTTTTCTCCGTGGAAGAAGCTGCTTCCAGAGGAACAATAATCCAGTACCTGGTATCGGATGCTGCTCAGAGAACATTGTGGCCTAAGCTGAAACCTCATCTTACCAAAGGCAAAGCCCTTTATTTCTCACATGGCTTTTCAATTACATACAAGGAGCATACAGGAGTAATTCCTCCTCAGGATATTGACGTTATACTTGTTGCCCCGAAAGGCTCAGGAACAAGCGTCAGAAGGAATTTTGTTGCCGGAGCCGGTATCAATTCAAGCTATTCTGTATTCCAGGATTTCACCGGTAAGGCTGTGGAGAGGACTCTGGCACTGGGCATCGCCATCGGATCGGGCTATCTCTTCCCCACTACCTTCGAGATGGAAGTTTACAGCGACCTGACAGGTGAACGGGGGGTTCTTATGGGAGCTCTTGCCGGTATCATGGATGCACAGTATAAGGTATTGCGCGAAAACGGACACTCCCCGTCCGAAGCATTTAATGAGACTGTCGAGGAGCTCACCCAGAGCCTTATCAGGCTGGTCGACGAGAACGGCATGGACTGGATGTATGCCAACTGCAGTGCAACCGCACAGAGGGGTGCTCTCGACTGGAGGCCAAAATTCATGGAAGCCACCCTTCCTGTATTCAGGCAGCTTTACGAAAGGGTGAAGACGGGAGAAGAATGCAAGAGAGTGCTGGAATCCACTGGAGCAAAAAATTACAAGGAGATCCTCGATGCCGAATTGAAGGAACTTGGCACTTCAGAGCTCTGGAGTGCAGGAGCTGCGGTAAGAAAGCTGAGACCTGAAAAGAAATAACCGTATCATAAAAAATGCTTATATGAGCGACAAAGTCATAATCTTCGATACAACCCTGCGCGACGGAGAACAGGTACCCGGATGCCAGCTCAACACCATTGAAAAGATCCAGGTTGCTGAAGCTCTCGAAGCCCTCGGAGTTGACGTCATCGAGGCAGGATTCCCCATCTCGAGTCCCGGCGATTTCAATTCCGTTGTGGAGATATCAAAGGTGGTCTCTGAACCCGTTATCTGCGCCCTCACCAGGGCTGTAAAAAAGGACATTGAAGTTGCTGCCGACGCGCTGCAATATGCAAAAAAGAAAAGGATACATACAGGAATAGGCACCTCTCCGTTTCACATCCAGTACAAGATCAGGACTACCCCTGAGGAAATCATCAAGAGAGCTGCCGATGCAGTAAAATATGCAAGGAAATTCGTCGATGACGTGGAATTCTACGCTGAGGATGCCGGACGCACTGATAACAAATACCTTGCAAGGGTTATAGAGGCGGTGATAAAAGCCGGGGCAACAGTGGTGAACATTCCCGACACAACAGGTTACTGTCTTCCTGAAGAATACGGGGCCAAGATCCGTTATCTTGTTGAGAACGTTCCCAATATCGATAAGGCGGTTATCTCAACTCATTGTCATAACGACCTCGGTATGGCAACCGCCAATACCGTCATGGGTATCATAAATGGTGCAAGGCAGGCAGAGGTCACCATAAACGGTATAGGTGAAAGAGCGGGTAACACCTCGCTGGAGGAAGTGGCGATGATCCTGAAGAGTCATCATGATCTGAAGCTCCGGACAGATATCAATACGCAGCTCATCTTCAGCACATCGCGGCTTGTGTCGACGCTCATGAGCATGCCGGTACAGGCGAACAAGGCCATTGTAGGGAGGAATGCCTTTGCGCATTCGTCAGGCATTCACCAGGATGGAGTACTGAAGAAGAGGGAGAACTATGAGATAATTGATCCTGTGGAAGTCGGTATCAGGGAATCATCAATAATACTGACGGCACGCAGCGGAAGGGCTGCCCTGAATCACAGGCTTGAACAGCTCGGATTCACTCCCGGCAAGGAAGAACTGGATGAGATATATCACCGGTTCCTTCTTCTTGCAGATAAGAAGAAGGAGATCAACGACGAGGATATAAGGATCCTGATGGGTGAAACTGCGCAGGGAGAAAAGGCAATGAAGCTTGAGCTGCTGCAGGTCACCTGCGGCAAATCGGCAATTCCAGTAGCGACGGTAGGACTAAGGATAAACGGAGAAGTCCATACTTCAACAGCATCCGGCAACGGACCGATAGATGCAGCCTTCACCGCAGCCCGGCACCTGATAAGCAGGAATGTCGTCCTTGAGGAGTTTCTGATACAGGCCATAACAAAGGGAAGCGACGATATCGGCAAAGTCCATGTTCAGGTGGAGCACCAGGGAAAGATATATTATGGATTCGGAACCAATACTGATATCATTACAGCTTCGGTGGAAGCTTTTATTGATGCGATAGCTAAGATAAAATAAACCCCCTGCCCCTCCCGCCTGAGGCGGGACTGGCTCTGAAGGGGGGTTGAAACCCGTACCCTAAGCTATATTAATATACGGGTTTATACCCCCCTTTAGGGGGGCAAGGGGGGCAAGGGGAACAAAAAAGATATTATGACACCACAGACATTATTTGACAAGATCTGGAACAGCCATGTTGTCAGGTCCATAGAGGGCGGACCGGAAGTGCTTTACATAGACAGGCATTACATACATGAGGTAACAAGTCCGCAGGCCTTCGACGGCCTGAGGGCAAGGGGAATAAAGGTACTCAGGCCGCAAAGGACCCTTGCAACGGCGGACCATAATATCCCGACCAGGGACCAGCATCTGCCAATCAGGGATGAGCTTTCAAGGACCCAGGTCAGCACACTGGAAAAGAACTGCAGCGAGTTTGGCATAGAATATTTCGGTCTCGGCCATCCTAAAAACGGCATCGTCCATGTTATCGGACCTGAACTTGGCTACACTCTCCCGGGAATGACAATAGTTTGCGGCGACAGCCATACTTCCACCCATGGGGCATTCGGTGCAATTGCCTTCGGAATCGGAACAAGCGAAGTGGAGATGGTTCTGGCGAGCCAGTGCATTCTGCAGGTTAAGCCTAAAACGATGAGGATTAAGGTAAACGGAAGACTGGGGAAGGGAGTTACTGCCAAGGACCTTATACTGTACATAATTTCCAGGATATCATCGGGAGGAGCTACCGGGTATTTCGTAGAGTATTCGGGAGCAGCGATCACATCGATGAGTATGGAAGAGAGGATGACAGTCTGCAACATGAGCATTGAGATGGGTGCCCGCGGAGGGCTGATTGCACCCGATCACACCACATATTCATATCTCAATAAGATACCATCAGTGTCGAACAAGCCTGAATTCAAGTCTATGCTGCTGCGCTGGAGGATCCTGAAAAGCGATGAAGGTGCAGTTTTTGACAGGGAGCTGGAATTCGATGGTTCTGAAATAAAGCCTATGATCACCTACGGCACTAACCCGGGAATGGGTATGGGAATAGATGAAGCAATTCCTGAAAATGACCTCTCCCCCTCTTTCATGAAAGCACTTGATTATATGGGGTTCACCCCGGGATTGAAACTGATCGGACACAGGATTGACTATGTATTCGTCGGCAGCTGCACAAATGGAAGGATTGAAGACCTCAGGGCTTTTGCATGTCTTGTCAAAGGTCGGAAGAAAGCGCCGGGGGTTACAGCACTGATCGTGCCTGGTTCCAAAAAAGTAGAGATACAGGCTCACAATGAAGGCATTACGAAAACCCTTGAAGATGCAGGCTTTGAACTCCGTCAACCAGGCTGCTCGTCATGCCTGGCCATGAATGAAGACAAGGTGCCTCCGGGAAAATATGCCGTGTCAACTTCGAACCGGAATTTCGAAGGAAGGCAGGGTCCGGGAGCAAGGACCCTGCTTGCAAGTCCTCTTACAGCTGCCGCAGCAGCAGTTACAGGATGCATTACAGATCCGAGGGAATTGTTAAATGATTAACAATAAAATTATTGCAAAAATGGAAAAAGCCAAATTCGGGATACTGGAATCAACATGTGTGCCCTTGCCGGCAGAAAATGTTGATACCGACCAGATAATTCCTGCAAGGTTCCTGACGTCGACTTCAAGGAAGGGCTTCGGAGAGAATCTCTTCCGCGACTGGAGGTATGATAAGTCGGGAAAGAGTATCGACAGCTTTGTTCTTAACAACCCGGTCTATTCAGGACAGGTTCTTGTCGCCGGAAAAAATTTTGGCTGCGGTTCCAGCCGGGAACATGCCGTATGGGCAATTTCCGACCATGGCTTCAGGGTGGTTGTCTCAAGTTTCTTTGCCGATATCTTCAGGAATAACGCGCTGAACAACGGCCTTCTGCCGGTGGTTGTACAGGATGACTATCTGAGCGGACTTTTTAAAAGGATTTTCGAGGATCCCGGGACAAGGGTCAGGATTGACCTGATGAATCAGCAATTCTCCATCCTGCCAAACGGAG
>JALONU010000117.1 GCA_025454775.1 Bacteroidales bacterium
GCCTCATATGTAAGGCCTATCCTGTGGCGCATCACATCGGGGCATACTGCACGTACATCTTCGGGAATTACATAACCCCTGCGCCTTATGAAGGCATAGGCCTTTGAAGCAAGGGCAAGGTTTATTGAAGCACGCGGAGAGGCTCCATATGATATCATGCTTTTGAATGCTGGCAGGCCGTATTTCTCCGGGTTCCTGGTGGCGAAAACTATATTGAGGATATAGCTTTCTATCTTTTCGTCCATATATACTTCCCTGACAACATCTCTCGCCCTTATGATATCTGCAGTCTTCAGCACACTGTTTGTTTTAGGGAATTCACGCGCCAGGTTTTCCCTGATGATAAGCTTCTCCTCGTCCATTGACGGGTAATCGATGATCACCTTCATCATGAACCTGTCGACCTGTGCCTCGGGAAGCGGGTAAGTGCCTTCCTGCTCGATGGGATTCTGGGTAGCGAGCACCAGGAAGGGTTCTTCGAGTTTGTAAGTCGATTCGCCTATCGTTATCTGCCTTTCCTGCATGGCTTCAAGGAGGGCGCTCTGGACTTTTGCAGGCGATCTGTTGATCTCATCGGCGAGGATGAAATTGGCAAATACAGGACCCTTCTTTACAACGAATTCTTCTTTCTTCTGACTGTAGATCATTGTGCCGATAAGATCTGCAGGAAGAAGGTCGGGTGTGAACTGGATCCTGCTAAACCTGGCATCTATAATGGCGGCCAGCGATTTTATAGCAAGTGTCTTTGCCAGTCCCGGGACTCCCTCAAGCAGAAGGTGCCCGTTTGCCAGCAAGCCGATCATAAGGCTGTCGGTGAGATGTTTCTGACCTACAATGACCTTGTTCATCTCCATCCTTATGATATCGACGAATGCCGACTCCTTTTCAATTTTCTCGTTGAGAAGCCTGATATCTGTTGTCTGCTCCATGGTTTGAATTATTAGCTCGCAAATTTATAAAAACATCCTACACATCCTTTGTTATTTTACACTGTAAAAACAGGTACACAAAAGAAGCGATGCTATATATAAAGAGGTGTTAAGGAGTGTTAAATTTCTGTTAAATGCTTTTAAGTGAAAGCGGATTCCAGCTGAAGCCTGCTCTTACCGAGCTTCTGAGCATCAGAATAATTGTCAGCGGCACAAAGGCTCCGTTACCTGCCATGGGAAACAGCAAATGAATTATGAACGACAGGACGCAAAGCAGGAAAACAATCCTGAACCAGGAATACCACTCCCTGTTGAGAATGACAGCCGCAAGGCAAACAGGTATCAGCGGACTGATCCAGAGCATGCTGAGGTTGTATTTGAGCTGATGATGCAGTGAAAAGAAATTGGTAATTACAAGAAGAACTGCAAGCAGGGAAAATGTGGAGAAAATAATCAGATCGATGATCTTAACAGCTCTTCCTTCACGAACCCTGGCGGAAAAAATGATAATTCCGATGCTGATAAGCGAGAACACCAGGAAGGGATGTGTGAGGAAACCGGGTTTGTTAACCGGGGTTTTATAATTGAGAACCGTAACGGGATTCTGCAAGAAAGGGATCATCCTCCCTCCTCTCATAATCGAGGCTTCCGTCAGCTCTCCCTGGAGTTCCAGCGGAAGGAACATTTTATCACGGTCTTCAGCTTTTTTGTCGCAGGGAGTTCCCAGAAGAACATCGATGCCAAAATCGAGCCACGGATACTGCTGCTGATAGGTTCCGGTCAGGAAGCGGAATGTCAGTGCATCCTTCCTGCCAGACGGAGTATAGATTATCCTGCCATCTGTAGCCTTCTCGAGGATGTCCCTGATCCTGGTGGCACAGTTGTCAAAAAGGAAATCGTAGCGGTATTTGATGTTTTCAGGCTTAAGATTCTCAGCAATAAGTTCTGTAAGTTTCCTTTTTTCCGAAGGACTGAGGTTGATCACCTGTGATTTTACCCAGCGCTTTTCATACTCATATATCCTGAGGAACCTGGAATAGTTGTCGGCATCAAGCATGTATTCAAGGTTTCCCCTGGCAAACCTGAGCCCGAAGTTAGGTGTGTCAAAGTCAAAGACTCCCCAGTTGTAGGACAGGTCTATGCCGCGGTCGGGAATTGTCACCCGCAGTGCACTGTGGCCGTATATTGAGTATATCTCTGTACCGGGTCCGCAGGTTATCAGGTAAACCGTGGTATCGGAAGGTGACTGTGTGAAAGCACGGAGATTCACCAGGATGAAAAACAAAAAGATTGCATAAGACTTCCTTTTCATAACATTATGATATTTTGGAGCCGATTTCACTGCGAAAGTGCAAATTAGTATTGAATCTTCATCCAGGTATTGGTCTTTTTTTGATTTTCCTTAAATTGCCTGCCACCAATCTGCCAGAGATATGAAAAGAACGGTATCAACATTATTGACGTTATTCCTGCTTGCAATTGCAGCCGATTCCCAGGCCAGAAGGCATACTTTGATCGAAATAAGGGGAGATGCCTTCCTTATAAACGGCAAGCCTGCTTACGAGGGCAGGTACTGGAAAGGAAATAAGATCGAGGGGTTGCTGCTGAATTCCAGGATGGTACAGGGAATATTCGATGACCTCAATCCCGGGACGGTAAGTAACTGGGCATATCCCGACACGAAAAGATGGGATGCAGAAAGAAATACCAGTGAGTTCATTAAGAATATGAAGCAATGGAAAAAACACGGACTGCTTTCATTCACCATTAATATGCAGGGAGGCAGCCCCCAGGGATATTCCCAGAGCCAGCCATGGCAGAACCAGGGCTACCTCAGCGACGGGACACCGATTCCTGAATACCTCGCACGACTTGAAAAAATCCTCGACAGGGCCGACAGGCTGGGAATGGCACCTATCCTGGGTTTCTTCTATTTCGGTCAGGATGAGAGGCTTAAAGATGAGGCGGCCGTTATCAATGCTGTCAGCAAAATGACAGACTGGCTGTTTGACAAAGGTTACAGGAACGTGCTGATAGAGATCAATAATGAGTGCAATGTAAAGTATGACCACGATATACTTAAACCAGAACGCGTACATGAGCTGATAGAAATGGTAAGGGATAAAAGCCGGAATGGTTACAGGTTCCTTGTTGGCACCAGTTACGGCGGAGGAACAATTCCGGGCCCCAATGTGGTGAAATCATCCGATTTCATTCTTATTCATGGCAACGGCGTATCTGATCCTGCCCGCATTACCGACATGGTTGTAAAGACGCGGCAGGTTGAAGGTTACAGACCCATGCCGATACTTTTTAATGAGGATGATCACTTCAACTTTGACAAGCCTGAAAATAATTTTACGGCTGCAATAAAGAGCTATGCATCGTGGGGTTATTTTGACTTCAGGATGAAAGGTGAGTCGTTCGAGGACGGTTACCAGAGCGTGCCGGTTGACTGGGGAATCAATTCGGAAAGGAAAAAGGGGTTCTTCGGGCTGCTGAAGGAAATAACAGGAAAATAATAGACCCCCTTTTTATTTCTCCCCAGGATTAAGTAGCCCCCCTTTTAATTCCCCCCAAGGGGGGAAGAGTATATAACCGGCTCATATAATAACGGGGACCTGAAGTGCCGCCATACCAGAATATGATAATGGTGTTTTATTGTATCTTTGACAAATTCTTTTTGAATATGAAAATGCGAAATATGAAAGCTATTAATCTTGCAGCAGCAATGGCATCAGTATTAATCACAATAAGCTGTAACAGCACTGATGAGATGCCCATTACAGATCTTCATGTACATCTCAAGGGCAGGTTCACCCTTGAAGATGCGGTGAAGAAATCTGCTGCCGAAAACATCAGCTATGGAATTGCTTTCAATTGCGGATACAAATTCCCCATCCACAGCGACGCTCAGATTGATTCGGTGATAAATATAATGAAGGACTATCCGCAGTTCTACATGGCCATGCAGGCCGAGGGACGTGAGTGGGTGGATATATTCTCCAAAGAGTCGAGGGATAAGTTCGACTACGTTTTCACCGACGGTATGACATTCACCGATGCAAAGGGCCGCCGGAACAGGATATGGATTAAGGATGAAACCTGGATAGACGACGAGCAGGAATTCATGGATCACCTTGTGGGTGTGATTGTGAAGATCCTGAACGAGGAGCCCATCAATATTTATGTGAACCCGACATACCTTCCGGCCCGGATGTCTGACAGGTACGACCTTTTCTGGACTAACGAGCGGATGGATAAGGTTATTGAAGCAGCAAAGAAGAACAACATTGCCATAGAGATCAACAACCGTTACAGGATCCCCTCCTATGAATTCCTTAAGAGGGCTAAGGAGGCCGGCGTGAAGTTCACCGTCGGGACAAACAATGCAGATGAGAACTTCACGGGTGCTGAATATGCCCGGGAAATAATAAAAAAGCTGAAACTGAAACAGGATGATTTCTATCTGCCTGTAAACAAGAGGGCTGATGGAAGGAATTGACATTGTCCGCACGCTTAAGTTCCTTCCCGGGATTATACTGGGGCTCACGGTTCATGAATTCAGCCATGCCTGGATCGCCAGCCGCTGCGGTGATACGACTTCCCGCGACCAGGGAAGAGTGACCCTTAATCCGTTGAAACATATAGATCCCCTTGGATTCATAATGCTGCTGGTTGCAGGATTCGGGTGGGCAAAACCTGTCCAGTTCAATGAGGCAAGCCTTAATAATCCAAAAAAGGATGTGATGAAAATAGCTGTCGCAGGTCCGCTTTCAAACGCGTTACTGGCAATGTTTCTCTCCATTATCTTCTTCTTTTTCATCGACATTGATCTTGCAGGCTATCACCGCGGTCATCAGATACTGAGGGAGGTATTCATATACGGAATATATATAAACTGGGGGCTGATGGTTTTTAACCTCATACCACTGCCTCCTCTCGACGGCTCTCACCTGCTGCTCAACTGGTTCAGGAAATATCCGGCATTCTATTCCGGATTGTACAGGTATGGCACCCTCGCACTTTTCGGTCTGCTAATAGTTTCAGCGATTACAAAGGCGAACCTCCTGCCGATCTGGCCGGCTATTGAATTCCTGGGAAATGGCTTCCTTTCGGTATTGAGCCTTGTGCAGGGATCGATATGAGTATTCAGCTTTCATCCTGCTGGAAAAAGTCTAAGACCCCCCTTTTCCGTTTCCCCAGGGGGTAGATGCCTGTTTGTCGCTCCTTTTGCCACTGTGGATTGCAATACTATCCTGTCTGGTTCTCCGGAAATTTTTTGTAACTTACAGGAAATCTACCTGACGTGATAACCTCAGTCATCATTCCGGTGATAGTTATGGCAGTTACGGTTCAACAGCAGGCTGACAGGTACGAATTGATGAGGGAAAGGATGGTAAGGACCCAGATAATGGACAGGGGTCTCTCCAATCCATCCGTTATAGCTGCGATGAAGAAAGTTCCACGGCATCTGTTCGTTCCGAAGGAGTACCAGGATGAAGCCTATAATGATTATCCCCTGCCGATAGGTTATTATCAGACTATCTCACAACCATACATTGTTGCATACATGACAGATGTGCTCAGGCCCGGAAAAGGCATGAAGGCGCTGGAGATAGGCACGGGTTCCGGGTACCAGGCGGCTGTCCTGGCAGAAATAGTGGAAAAGGTCTATACGATCGAGATTGTTCCTGAACTGGCGCGGGAGTCGGCTGCACTGCTTAAGAAACTCGGATACGATAACATAACCTGCAGATATGGTGATGGTTACAAGGGATGGGAAGAACATGCTCCGTTTGACCTGATAATAGTGACGGCAGCTGCCGAGTCGGTGCCCCAGCCTCTTATTGATCAGCTTGCCGAAGGCGGAAGACTCGTAATTCCCGTGGGTAAACCTAATGCCGTTCAGGAGCTTCAGCTTATCACTAAACGGAAAAGCAGGACAGAGACGAAACGTCTTACTTTCGTGAGGTTCGTACCATTTAAAAGACTTTAGTTTCCTATAAAGTAATTGTCATTCTGAACGAAGCGAAGAATCTCCTGAATTTTGTCGGATGCTAATTTTTCAATTTGAGAATTACTTAACTTTAGTGTCAATATGCATAGAACCATGAAGAACATAGTAATCCTGCTCATGCTTATTCCGCTTACCGGATCAGCACAGACAAAAAAAGACATCTTTAATCCTCAGGTCCCGATGGTATTCCTTGGAATTGATTTCACCAGGGTCATGTTCACAAAGTCGGACGATTTTACCAACAAACCGGAGATTTTAAGATTTTTTGTGGATGCCAACAATCAGATCGACCACGGCTCATTGCATAACCTGATGGAAAATCAGCTTGACAGGAAATCAGTTGTGTGGGATCTCTCCTATGTAACAAAGGTTAATTCCCAGGTAAACTGGGAAGCCGTATATTCCGATAACACAGACTATACAGTTTCAGATGCAGAAATAGATAACATTGTTAAAAACCTCAATGTTGATCAGGTCAAATACAAAGACCATATCGGGATGGTTCTTGTGGAGGAGAACTGCTGTAAATCCAAAACACTTCAGACCATCTCATGTGTTTTTTTCAACATCAACGACCACAAGGTTCTCTTCTCAAAACGCTATGAGATGAAACCTGGCGGTATAGGCTTTTACAATTACTGGAGTGTTAACCACAATATGCTGCTTGCCAGGGTTGGTAAATTGAAGAAGGAAACAGAATAAAAAAAGGGTGCGATTGCACCCCTTTTTTGTGATTCCGGGGCGATTCGAACGCCCGACCCACAGCTTAGAAGGCTGTTGCTCTATCCAGCTGAGCTACGGAACCAAAATAATACTCAACGAACGCCCGACCCATCCCGAGAACTCGGGATTGCTCTATCCAGCTGAGCTACGGAACCAAAATAATACTCAACGAACGCCCGACCCTCCCGACTTTACGTCGGGATGCTCTATCCAGCTGAGCTACGGAACCAAAATAATACTCAACGAACACCCGACCCTCCCGACTTTACGTCGGGATGCTCTATCCAACTGAGCTACGGAACCAAACAAGGCGCAAAATTACATTATTTTTCAAATGATACAAGTCCGGCGACTGGTTCCTTAGTACTGGGTACTGGGTCCTGGGTACCGGGTAGCTGGTCAGGTGGATTTCATATAATTAACCAGTCCTTTCATGTCGAGGATCATTTTCAGCTGACCAGGAAGAGGCTGGAAAAAGAAACTCTTTTCTCCGACCTGTATCTCTCCCTTTTCGAAGCTTATTTCAACCTTGTCGCCCGGCAGGTATGCTTCAACGGCTTCCCTGTGTACTATCAGTGCCAGTCCCTGATTTATCGATGAACGGTAAAAGATCCTGTTTACAGATTTGACGATCACAGCCTTAATACCTGCATGCGCAAGCCCAACTGACGGATGCTCACGCGAGCTTCCGCAGCCGAAATTATCACCGGCAACGATAATATCTCCCTGCCTGACATTTTTATTGAATGCAGGATCAAAATCAGCCAGAAGCAAAGGCATTATTGCGGCCGCATCAGAGCTGAGAACGTTATAGGTGTGCTTTCCGGCAAACATCTGGTCGGTATTGAAGTTGTCAACGTCAGAATAATCCCATACAGTACCATGCTTCCTGTTCTCGCCTTCCTTAATGAAGATGGTCCTGCTCTGCCCCGCCTGATAGGGAAATTCTTCATTGCCGGGCTTGCTTCTGGGATCGGTAATTACCCCTGTCAATGCCGATTCAGCAACGGTTGCAGGCGAAGCCAGGTAAATGAAAGCTTCCTTGTTTCCCATCCTTCCCAGGAAATTCCGGTTGGCTGTCGAAATCACGGTGTGTCCGCTGGCAGGGATCCCCTGTCCCGTTCCAAGGCACGGACCGCATGAAGGCGTTAAGATATTCGCCCCTGCTTTTACCAGGATTGATAACAGTCCTTCTTCGATTGCCTGCAGGTAGATATCCCTCGAAGCCGGGATAATGTTAAGCTGGAAACCCTCTGCGATTTTCCTGCCTTCCAGTACGGTCGCGGCAATCCTTAAATCTTCAATACGCCCGTTGGTGCAGGTACCGATAAGTCCTTCATGCACGGGAGTGCCTGCAGCTACGTATACCGATCTGATATTGTCAACATTATGCGGAGCGGCAACGACAGGAAAGATATCAGTGAGATTAATTTCCATTGTCCTTACGTAGTCAGCGCCGTTGTCAGCCCATACGCCTCCGGTTTCATAACCAAGGAATTCACCGAGTATCTCGTCGGCAGGGAATACGGCATTCTTTGCCCCCATCTCGGAAGCCAGGTTTGCTATAGTCATGCGATCCGAGATGTTCAGGGTCCTGACACCATCTCCGTGATATTCTATCGACATATAATTAGCGCCGTCGGATCCGATCATCCCGATAATATAAAGTGCGAGATCTTTCGCCGACACCTTTTCGGGGAGTTGACCGTGAAGGATAATCCTCAGTGATTCCGGGACCCTGAACCATGTTTCTCCTCTTTTCCATATTCCGGCCGATTCTGTCCGGTCGATGCCTGCAGCAAAGGAATTGAATGCTCCTGCTGTTGATGTATGGCTGTCGCTGCCGACCACCAGCATTCCCGGCCTGACATGGTTTATCATAAGCTGGTGGCATATACCCATTCCTGAATCGTGGAATTTCTTTATTCCCTGCTTTGTAACGATATCTCTTATTTCCTGGTACTGTGTTGCAAGCTTAGAGTCGGCAGGAGGTGCATTGTGATCAAGTACAACCACCATTTGCCCGGGATCAGCTATCTTCTCCCCTCCCATCTTTTTGAAAGTGTTGTAGATACTTGACGTGTTGTCGTGTGTAAGTATCAGGTCGGGACGCCTGAATACGATTGCTCCCGCAGGAGCGCCCAGTATCTTTTCTGCGAATGTCTGCAAGCCCATAAGGATAAGTTAAGAAGTTAATAGCCCGCCTTTCCGGTAGATCTCAAACTGCACATCAGAGAAAGGTTCTGCACTGGTTGAAAGGTTGTTCCTGAGATTTTTTATCTCGCCCGTCAGGAGGTTTATCCTGATAAGGTCACCATCTTCCGGTCCTATTTCTGCAACCGTGCTGCAGGTTATGACAGGGAAAGCAGCATTAATTGCATTTCTTTCATATATAGCCCCAAATGAATGTGCTATTATTCCGCTTATACCCAATGAAATAAAACAATCAACAGCCTGCTGTCTTGAGCTGCCGCTCCCGAAATTCCT
>JALONU010000013.1 GCA_025454775.1 Bacteroidales bacterium
GACAATTTCTTCAAGAATATCCTCCAGTGTAATTATCCCTGATGTCCCTCCATATTCATCAACAACAATTGCCATATGGATCTTGTTGATCTGGAACTCCTTGAGCAGGTCGTTGATCTTTTTTGTCTCGGGAACGAAATATGGCGGCCTGATCAGCGTCTGCCAGCTGAATCCTTCCTGGTTGCTGAAAATGGGAAGAAGGTCCTTCGCATAGAGAACTCCCTTTACTTCGTCGAAAGATTCTGCATATACGGGGATCCTTGAAAATCCTGAATCTACTATCACGGTCATAGCCTCACTGAAGCTGCTTCCTATTTCGATGGCTGTTACATCTATCCTCGGACACATGACGGCGCTTACATTGAGGTTTCCGAATGAAAGGATGCCTTTCAGGATCTTCTCATCCTCGTCGAGATCATCTGATGAGGCAAGTTCAAGGGCATCCGAAAGGTCGTCCATTGTTATGCTGGATCTTTGTACGGCTGTTTTTCTTTTGATGTATGATGAGGAAACAATCAGGAGAGATGCAAGGGGCCTGAAGATCTTTTCGAGGATGATCAGTACCGGCGAGATGAAGAGGGCTATCTTCACCTTATTCCCCGATGCATACTTCTTTGGCAATATTTCGCCGAACAACAGGATAAGGAATGTTATTACAACTGCCTGAAGGAGGAATCCGGTGAATGGAGCAGCAGAAAAGTCGAAGAGCTTTGCACTGATGAAGGCAGACAGGAGCACAATCGTCACATTTATTATAATGCTGCAGGCAAGTATTGTGCTTAGCAGTCTTTCGGGCATTTCGACAAGCTTTATTGCGTAACGGGCTCTTCCTGAACTGCTGCTGCGGAAACTGTCGATATCTTCGGAGCCTAATGAAAAATATGCTGCTTCGGAGGCCGACATGAGGCCTGAGCAGAAAAGCAATAATGCAAGCAATGCAAAGCCTGTAATAACCATAATGTCGGGGGCGTTGACAACGACTTCCGAAATGAGATTCAGTACCGGAAATGCAAAATCGGGTTCCAAATGGGTAGGTTTTATTTAGACCTTCAGAAAGGCAGATCATCCTCACTCTGTCCCGTTCCCGTGGCATCGCCGAAAGGACCTGTCTGTCCGGCATCAGTGTCGTCCGGTGTCTGCCTGGAGCGGTAAGACGTCCCCGGTTCGTTGACCTCCGGCTGACTTCCTCTCTCCTGTGATACGGTTCTGCCATTTTCCTGGGTGCCGGTCTTTTTCTCCAGCACCAGCATTGTGTCGGCAAGTATTTCGGTTATGTACTTGTTATTACCATCCTTGTCGACATACGACCGGGTCTTGATTTTACCGACAATATAAAGCTGTGTTCCTTTCCTGACTGTTTTTTCTGCCACTTCAGCCAGCGACCGCCAGAGCACGATGTTATGCCATTCCGTAGATGTAATTGTTTCTCCCTGCTGATTTGTGAATGTCTCGCTGGTAGCCAGGGGGAAGCTGGCTTTGGCAACTCCCTTGTCGAAGTACCTTACTACGGGGTCTTTACCGACATTTCCGACAAGTATGACTTTATTGATTGACATGTAGTTATGTAATAATGGTTATTATAAATTCAGGCATGTAAAGTTAAGAAAAAAAAGCTTTCTGCAATTCCGGTCCTTTTTAATGAAAGATTTCGGGATCAGCGGGGGCAGGGGTTTTTAAGGTTATGTTTTTAATTGCACGGTCATAGGCCCCGGACATGCCATGAACAATACCGTCCTATGTCTATTTCATTGTATTTTAAGCAATAATAATCGGGTTTAAAAAAAAATTATTACGTAAGTGTTTCAATTTAAACAAATAATATTTTTATATTTGCAGGGTTGAAAAAAAGATACTCAAAATAATTTGTTGAATTTTAAATTCCAAGAAAAATGACTAAAGCAGACATTGTTAATGAGATTGCCAAGAACACTGGTATTGAAAAGGTTACGGTTCAGAAGACTGTTGAAGCCTTAATGGAAACTATAAAGCACTCGATGGTAACTGGTAATAACGTATATCTCAGGGGATTCGGCAGCTTTATTGTAAAGAAAAGAGCCAAGAAGACTGCAAGGAATATTTCAAAGAACACCACAATAATTATACCTGCACACAATATCCCGGCATTTAAACCGGCAAAAACATTCATTACAAAGGTTAAATCACACGTTAAGAAATAGGTTTTATGCCAAGCGGTAAAAAGAGAAAAAGACATAAGATGGCCACTCACAAACGTAAAAAGCGTTTGCGGAAGAACAGACATAAGAAGAAATAGCAGAGATCATAGAGTGGTCTTCAGTAAAGTGATAAGCCTAAAGGTCCGATGATCTTTAGGTTTATTGTATATACCTGCCGGGTTTTTACATAGATATTAACTCAGATTAATACAGGAAGTGGCAAATAAGGATCTCATCATTGATGCAAGTGATTCCGAGGTCTCTTTAGCGTTGTTGGAAGACAAGCAGTTAATTGAGTTAAACAAGGAAAAACGAAATATAAGGTTCTCAGTCGGGGATATCTACCTTGGAAAGGTAAAGAAGATTATGCCCGGACTGAATGCCGCATTTGTCAACGTAGGTTATGAACGTGATGCATTTCTGCATTACCTCGACCTTGGTGCACAGTTTCGGACACAGCATAAATATTACCAGTTAGCCCTCCAGAAGCAAGGCAAGGTGGTGCCTGTTCATAAATTCAAGCCTGATCAGGATATCGACAAGGACGGAAAGATCACCGATGTTCTGACGCAGGGGCAGACAGTGTTAGTCCAGATCACCAAAGAACCCATTTCAACGAAGGGCCCAAGGCTCGCCTCCGAAATCTCACTCGCAGGAAGGAATCTTGTGCTCATCCCTTTCTCCGATAAGGTCTCGATATCATCGAAAATCGAAAATCCCGATGAAAAGAACAGGCTGAAAACTCTCCTTCAAAGCATCAAGCCGAGGAATTACGGTGTGATAGTCAGAACTGCCGCCGAAGGCAAGAAAGTAGCAACCCTCGACGCAGAGCTGAGGGAACTGGTAAGGAGATGGGAATCTGCTTTTACATCGGTCAGGAAGGAAACCAAATCCCCCCGGCTGTTCATCGGCGAATTGAACAGGACTTCCACCATCCTCCGCGACATGCTGAACGTCACCTTCAACAGCATTTATACAAACGATGCCTCGCTGGCCGATGACGTTAAGAAATACATCAGGGAGATCGCTCCCGAAAAATCGAATATTGTAAAGCTATATAAGGGAACAGTCCCGATATTCGACCATTTCGGCATAAACAAGCAGATAAAGGCTCTCTTCGGCAAAACCGTGTCCTTCAGGCACGGCGCATACCTTATTATAGATCATACCGAGGCCCTTCATGTAATAGATGTCAACAGCGGAAACAGGGCACGGAAGGGAAATGACCAGGAACTCAATGCCCTTGAGGTTAATATGGAAGCGGCAACGGAAATAGCCAGGCAACTGAGACTCAGGGATATGGGAGGCATCATAGTCATCGATTTCATCGATATGCAGTCGCAGGAGAATAAACAAACTCTCTTTGAAAAGATGAAGGAGGTGATGGCCAACGACAGGACCAAGCATAATATCCTTCCGCTTACCAAGTTCGGCCTGATGCAGATCACGCGCCAGAGAGTGCGCCCGGAGATGAACATCATAACAAATGAAAAATGCCCTGCATGCCTTGGCTCCGGGGAAATAAAGCCTACCATACTCTTCACCGATGAGCTTGAAAGCCACCTGGCATTCATAGTTGACAAAATAAAAACGAGACGCCTTGTGCTGAATGTTCATCCCTTTGTTGCAGCCTGGCTCCTGAAGGGCTTGATATCGATACGCCGGAGATGGAATTTCAAGTACAGGATCAGCCTTAAAGTCCAGCCGGTCACTGCTTACCACATGCTCGAATATCATTTCTACGATACAGAGGATAATGAGATAGACCTGGCCTGATCCCTGCTCCGGTTAACAAAAACCGTATTTTCATTGTTAACTGTTTTTATACTTTTAAGCCGAATATTAAATTATACACTCTCATGAGAAGACCACTGCCATACCTGTCAATAATATTGTTGCTGGTGCCTTTTCTTTCTCTCAGGGCTCAGATCTATGATCCGGTGACATGGGCCTTTTCCTATGAAAGAAAAGGTGAAAATGATTACGAGATAGTTTTTAAGGCTGCCATTGAGCAAGGTTCCCATATTTATTCACTGGAAGTCCCTGACGGAGGCCCCATACCAACGACCTTCACCTTCGACACCGTGGAATCATATTCATTCGATGGCAGGGTTTTTGAGGTGACTGTGCCCGAGGAGAAATTTGATGACGCATTCGGTTTTAAGATCAAAAGCTTCAGCGAAAAAGCGGAATTCCGTCAGAAGATAAAGGCAAATGCAGCAGGACTTGTGGTTAAGGGTTTTGTAACCTACATGTCGTGCAACAATACCACCTGCTCACCCCCGAAAGATGTGGATTTTGAAATAAGAATAGGTGTGCCGGTGGCAGATCAGAAACCGGATACTGCCGCAACAGAAGACACAACTGACAGCGGCGGCAAGGGAAAGGGCCTTCTGCTGTTCTTCCTGCTGTCAATGCTGGCAGGCTTTGCAGGAGTTCTGACTCCATGCGTATTCCCAATGATACCGATGACAGTTGCCTTCTTCTCGCGCGACAGCGGCAACAGGAAGAAATCTGTGATGAATGCCATTATTTTCGGGATTTCCATAATACTGATTTATTCATCTCTCGGCCTCATAGTGTCGCTCACCAGTGCTGGCGCAGGGTTTGCAAACACCTTAAGCACACACTGGATACCGAACATAATCTTTTTTGCACTTTTTCTTGTCTTTGCCATTTCCTTCCTAGGTGCCTTCGAGATCGTACTTCCCAACAAGTGGGTTGCCGGAGCCGATTCAAGGGTCGACAGGGGAGGACTGCTGGCATCTTTTTTCATGGGACTCACAACCGTGATAGTGTCATTTTCATGTACAGGCCCGATCATAGGGGCTCTTCTTGTTGAGGCCGCCAGCGGTGATGTGCTTCGTCCCCTGGCCGGAATGTTCGGCTTCGGACTTGCCTTTGCCCTGCCTTTTACTCTGTTCGCATTGTTCCCTTCAGTTCTGAACAGGATGCCCAAATCGGGAGGATGGCTCAACTCAATAAAAGTCTTCCTTGCATTCATTATGCTTGCATTCAGCATGAAATTTCTCATGACGGTTGACAGCGTATATAATTTAGGTGTAGTTACCAGGGATATTTTCCTTGCGGTCTGGATAGTGCTTTTTTCACTTCTCGGTGTCTACCTGTTGGGTGGGATCCGTTTTGCCCACGACAGCGAGGTGAAGCATACAGGTGTTTTCAGGTTCTTCCTGGCCGCAGCGGTATTTACCTTCGCGCTGTACCTTCTTACAGGGTTGTTTGGAGCACCGCTCAAGGGACTCTCTTCGCTTTTACCTCCCCAGGAAACGTCGTGGTTTTATAAAAAGCAGTCTGTCAGCTACATCGAAACACCTGCTGCTTCAGTCTCCGGCCTGTCCGTCAGTCGGATCTGCTCTGAACCAAAATACAGCAACATCTTTGAGATGCCTCACGGACTTAAAGGCTACTTCGATTTCAAGCAGGGCCTTCAGTGTGCCAGCGAACAGGGGAAACCGGCACTCATAGATTTCAAGGGCCACGCATGTGCAAACTGCAAGCTCATGGAGGCAAAGGTATGGTCGGACCCGGCGATACTTAAACGACTCAGGGAAAACTTTGTGATAATTTCACTGTATGTCGATGACAGAACACAACTCCCTGAAAATGAGTGGTATGTTTCAGAGCTTGATGGTAAGCTTAAAAAGACAATAGGCAAGCAGAATGAGGATCTTGAGATATCCAGGTACAAGACCAATGCCCTTCCTTTCTATATAATTGCCGATCATGATGGTAATCCCGTAAACACTCCGATGCCTACGAACCTTGATGTTGAGGAATACGGTAAGTGGCTTGATGAGGGATATGAAATGTTCAGAAGCAAGTATCGGAACCTTCCTCAAAAAAGCCCGGGCCCTGGGTTTTTACCTGTAGCTGATTGAACGGCAGGGGAGAAGCTGGCCCATCATATTACGGGTGTTCGACACAATAAACCGCAGGTTTGTCCACATTTTGGCGGCGCTTGTGAAAATTAGCGAATTTTGTTGTTTTTCGGGTGGATTTTTTGTATATTTACAGTTGGTATTATTCCAAAAAGGACATATTCCTGATCATGAAACGTCCGGTATTGATAGTTGTAATGCTCTTTATTGGCGTGGCTGCATACTCTCAGACGCTACCGAAGCAGGATGTCATTGCCAGCGCCGGGGGATTTAACCAGGCAACTGGAATATCCATAAGCTGGACTCTTGGCGAAACCATAGTCCCTACATTCACGGCCACCGACAACTCGATTATCCTCACACCCGGATTTCAGCCTCAGCTGCTTATAACAGCTGTTGAGGAGAACATCGATGTAAAGGTTAGTGTAACGGTCTATCCCAACCCTGCCAGCGATGTTGTGAACCTTAGGTTTGAAGAGGCTGTCCAGGATGAAATCAGGGTTACGATCATAAGTTCCGGCGGCAAACCGGTGAAATCACTTATTATTGAGCCGTCAACCCTCGAGAAGCAGATCAATCTGCAGGATCTGCCGGCAGGAATATATTACCTGAGACTTACAAAGGAGAAACTTTCAAACGTATATAAAGTTGTAAAACTTTAAAGAAGCTTTTACTGTCCAAAAGCAATTTTTCCATTCTTTTCATGGCTGCCCCGACAACACAATGTCGGGGCTTTTTTTGTATTTTTATTCTTGCCGTCGACTTAAGCCAACGGCAAATAAAAGTAGATTCCATGAAAAAAACATTATTGTCACTCATTACGCTCGTTTTCAGTGCTGCGATGACTGCACAGGTGAATACAACAGTGCAGTTCGTCGACCAGCTTCTCCTCCAGGGCGATTACCAGAACATACTCGATGAAGACCTGGCAATTGAAAGCTTTTCACGAGCCTGCAGCCTCAGTCCCGAGGACAGAATTTACAGCTTCATGCTGGCCAAAGCCCTCTACGGAAGGGCAGACTACGGACCATCACTGCAGATCCTCGAAAAGCTCTGCATGACCGATACAGCCAACTGGACTTATTCATCGTACCTCTCCAGCATATACATGCAGATGAACCGCTTTGACGATGCAATAAAAATATACAGCAGGTTCCTTCCCGCTGATTCCGTGAATGTCAGGTATCTCAACATGACAGGTTTTGCATACCTTAAGAAAGGCGATCATCATACAGCAAAAAAAGTCTATAATAAAGCACTGTCGGTAAATGACAAGGACCTGACAGCCATGAAGAACCTGGCCTATCTTTATTCGGCCGGAGGGAAGCCCGACACGGCCATAGCAGTACTCACCAGGGGAATCCGGATTGATTCATCCGATGTCAGCCTCTTTTCGCTCAGGGCTCAGATCTACTACCTTCGGAAGTATACCAAACGGGCAATGGACGACTACCTCGTGGTACTGGCCTCCGGCGACTCCTCAAAGCTGGTTCTGAAGAGGATAGGCATAGGATATTGCAACAACTTCCAGCCCCGGATGGCGACTGGTTATCTTCTTAAAGCACACAAACTTGACAGCCTGGATTATGAAACCTGCAGCTACCTGGGCCAGAGCTATGCTTCATTAATGGAGATGGACAAAAGCATATTCTACTACAGTAAAGTGATTGATATCCTTACTCCAATTTACAAGCAGATGGGATTGTCATACATGCTTCTTGCAGAAACACAGATGAAGGCTTCCTCCTTCCGGGAGGCGCTTGACAGTTATCAGAAAGCGCAGAGAATTGCCGACAATCCCATGCTGTACATTAACATCGCCAATGTTTATGATGAAAAGCTGGGCGATCGCAAAAATGCCATTTCCTATTACCAGGCTTTCCTGGACGGAATAAGGAAGAGCGGGGGCACATTCGACAAGAAATACCTGGATTCGATCAGGGACAGGCTTGAATATCTGAAAACTGATCCAGGCAGGCAATAAGTACTACTTTATGTTTTTTAAGTTAATTAGTGTTAAAATCCTGTGTAATGGCCTAACCGGCGGCTTGCAATTTTGTTAAATTGCATTGATAAAAACACCGGAGGATGAAAAGATATTTGGCCATTCCGTTTTCACTGCTTTTAGTTGCTGGCTGCGGAACCTCAGAAGAAAAGCTTGTCAGGCAGGCAGACAGGATCCACGCCGACATACTTACGGTTGATACCCATTGTGACACACCTATGAACCTGGCCCGCGACAATTTTGATCTCGGTGTCAGGAACGACAGGGGATGCGTGGACTTCCCGAGGATGAAGGAGGGTGGTCTTGATGCAGAGTTCTTCGCAGTCTTTACCGGACAGGGGCCAAGGAACGATTCTGCCTATAACGAAGTCTACAGGGAAGCCCTTGAGATATTTGATGCAATTCATTCCAACGTGAAGAAGAATTCTGCGTTAGCCGAGATTGCACTCTCACCGGGCGATGCATACAGGCTCAAGAGAAAGGGAAAAATAGCTGCATTCATAGGGGTTGAGAACGGATATCCGATTGGGAAAGACCTTTCGCGTATCAGCGAGTTTTATAATCTTGGCGCAAGATATATAACGCTAAGCCATTCATCTAATAACGACATATGTGACTCCTCTACCGATCCGGCCGGCCCTGAAAACAACGGCCTTTCCTCTTTCGGTGCTGAAGTGGTCAGGGAGATGAACCGTATTGGAATGATGGTGGATGTTTCGCATATCTCCGATGAATCCTTCTCCGATGTCATTCATACTTCAAAAGCGCCGGTGATAGCTTCGCACTCGTCTTGCCGGGCACTGTGCTCAAGTCCCAGGAATCTGACTGACGAGATGCTGCTTGCTCTTAAGGAGAACGGCGGAGTGATCCAGATCTGTATACTCAGCAATTACATTAAGGCTCCGGAACCTAACCCCGAACTTGATGCAAAGATGAAGGAACTGAGGGATAAATACGGTGATACCGGCAGGCTTACTGAAGAACAGAGACGTGCTATGCGCGAAGAACGGAGAGAGATCTATAACACATACAGGAAACTGGCAACAGTTCCCGACGTCGTTGATCATATCGATCATGTTGTCCAGGTGGCAGGAATAGATTACGTAGGGATAGGCACCGATTTTGACGGAGGCGGGGGCGTTGAGGGCTGCATGACGGTTGCCGAAATGAAGAATATTACAATAGAACTCCTCAGAAGAGGGTACTCAAAGGCTGACATTGAAAAGATATGGGGCGGAAATGTAATGAGGGCCTTCCGGGAAGTTGAGAGAGCTGCCCAAAGCTCCTAGTTTATCTCGCGCAGAATAAGGTTTCAAAGTTTTATCCTCGAGAACCTGAGGGTTTTAACCATCCATCCGGGAAGAGGTTTGTAAGGATCTCTTTTCTGAAGGTCAAGATACCAGTTAAGCTTTTTGATGAGCGGTATTTTATGCGATTCGACAAATTCTATCAGAGTGCCGTCGGGATCCTCTATATATGCAAAATGGCCTGCTGCCTCTCCCATGTCGAAACTGTTTCCTTCATGGCTTTTCTTGCTGTCGACTTTGAAAGGAAATCCTCTTTCTTCGCATCTTGCCTTAAGTGCATCCATATTCCGGATGTCGTAGCAAAGATGGATAAATCCCAGGTCTCCCCAGAATCTTCCTTCAAACAGTTTCCTTCCTTTATTACCCGGTACTGAAACCAGCTCTATCTCACTTTTGCCGAAAAGGCGGCTGAATGGTCCTGCCTCCGGTAAGGTTCTCCTGAGGAGTACTCTCCTGGTCTCAGCTTTTCCTCCGGGCAGAACCTCCAGGTCAGGGAATATCCCTGTCCTGTCATACGTAACTTCGTCATATCCCAGGATATCGGAATAGACCGGAAGTGATTTATCAACGTCGGAAACGCCGATTATGGCTCCGTACGAGCCGCCTGACGGTTTATTTTCATTCATTAACCATCCCTGGCGCTCTATCATCTGAAAAATATTGCCGTAAGGATCCCTGACAAAAAAGCTAAGTGTCCCGTCAGGTCCTGTTTTGGGTTCTTCCGGCAGAACAGTACCCTTGTTTTTATAGAATGAGTATGCTTCTTTAATGTTTTTTACCTTCATCTTGCAGACAAGTATCCCCAGGTCTCCTATTCCAGGCTCTCCGCTGAAGGCTACCGGTTCCCTTCCCTTATACTGCCAGATCTCAAAACCGCCTCCGCTCTGCAGGTTTATTGCAAGCACAGCATGCCTGCTTCTCGGCTTGCCGCCCGTATATGGAAGCATCAGCCTGGCTTCAGACTCATCCTCAAATATCCTGCAATCCATCCCGAACTGGCTGATATACCATTTCCAGGCTTCACGGAGATCCTTAACCCCGATGCCTATCTGCTGAATCCCGCAGATCACATAATCCTTCATCACCATACTTTATTATGTCGATTTAACTTTATCTCCTATCCTGAAGAACAGCCATGGCCATATCCTTCTTATATGAAGCATAATAAGCTCTCCTCCTCCTACGAGTATCTCCCTTTTGTTCCGGGCGAGGCCTTTCAGGATAATCCAGGCTGCTTTCTGAGGAGTTATGCCCCTGTCGAGCCCCTGGTCCATTCTGCCGTGTTCCTTACCTGCTGCATCGAGTGCGTGCAGTGAAATGTTTGTCCTTACCCTTCCTGGTATTATGACGGTTGTCCTTATGTTATTATTTTTATTCTCGAGATAGAGAGTCTCGAAGAAACCGTGCAAGGCCTGTTTTGATGCCGAATAAGCCGATCGCAGGGGAAACCCGAACCTTCCTGAAATGCTGCTGGTAGCGGCAATGTGCCCCGACCGCTGCCTGATCATATGTGGTAGCACGGCTTTGGTGAGAGCAATAGTCCCGAAGTAGTTGATCTCGAATATTTTCCTGTCAAGCCACAAGGGTGTTTCATCAATCCTCGCACGCTGGCTTATTCCGCCTATGTTGATGAGAAAGTCGATACCTCCCAGCTCAGATATCTTTTCTTCTGCAAATGAAAGAATATTATCCGTTGATGCCAGGTCGAAGGGAGCGATGACCAGCTTTTGTGTTTTTTCACCACAAAGGCCTGCAACCCTCTTAAGTCCTTCTTCATCATTTGATGATATTATCAGGGAGACTCCAATATCAGCCAATTCATGTACAATAGCTTCGCCTATTCCGGATGAGGCGCCGGTAACCCATACTTTTTTCCCCTGGAAATACTTCTTCACCCTCATTTGTCACAGACTTGACACAAGCTTTACAAGCTCATCATGATTATTCCTGAGCTTCAGGAAGTAGCTGTTCTTCTTTCCGAGGTAATATTTAATCCTGAATCCTCCTATGACACGCATAAGCAGCAGATAGTAATTCCACGCAAATAAGCCTGCCATGGGTAAAGAAAGGAAGATAAGGAGAGCGATCCACCATTTGGGAATGAAAACCAGCATTAGAATAAGGAAGACCGGGGTCAGAATGAGATAGAATGCGAGGGATAATCCGAATTTTACTGTGGAACGGAATTGTTCGTCCTTTATTTTCCGGCTCTGCAGGTTTGGAAATTCAAGAAAAGCCAGGTTGAAAATGTTGCCGTAAAGGAAGAGGGGGAATGTTGCCACGAGTCCAAGTGCTCCGGCCAGAAGCCATCCAAGAGGATGTCTTTTCTTCGCCAGGTACCTGTAACCCGTTTTAAGCTCTTTTGCCTTTTTCCTGACCTCAAGGCTCAATAAACATATCTTGTTGTAAAGTGGCAGGTCGGATATTTTCAGCCTGTTCATCTTGTCAACCAGGATCCTGTCGCGAAAGAGTTTGGGTATTTTTATTTTGTCGCTGTAACGGTCGTTTATTATAGTCCTGAGCTCATTAATAGCCTCATAATCTTCCTCAGACTCGATGTGGACAATGATCTTTTTCATTTCAGAGGATAATCTGCTGCGCAGTTCATTGAAGGCAACTTCAGGGCTCTTTTTATAAATCTCGTGATATTCCGAAACTTCAATGGGTTTGCCATAAATGACTGTAAGTACCTCCCTGTACCTGAAATAATGTGAGAATTCGAGTCCAACAGGGATGATCTGTATATTGAGCTTGAAATCCGATGCTTCTTCTGCCTGGAATGCCACTCTGCAGATACCCTTCTTCAGCTGCCGGAGTCTCCTGAATCCTGCATGGTTTCCTTCGGGAAGTATCACAAGCCCTCTCTTATTGCGGATCACTTCAATTGTCTTGTCAAAAGTCTCATCGTTGCCTATTACGCTTCTGAAACCGTCACGTATCCTGTAAACAGGAAGCATTTTCAGGAAGTACAGGAGTCTTGCAATGAATTTGTTTTTAAAAATATCAGCACGCGTGAGAAAAACAGGCTGCCCCCTGAGGGTGAACAGAACGGCGAGTGCATCCATCAGTGCATTCTGATGGTTGGGAGCAAATATCAGATGTTTATCGGGATTGACATTATCGAGTCCGAGAACTATGATCTTTCTGTAAAACACATTGTTATGCCAGAATCCAACTATCTTCTTGAGGATCGCATATCTATCCGAGTATTTCTCGATGTTTTTTCTGCTCATTCCGATTGATTGTCAGGCAATAAAACCAGGGCTGAATGATATTGTTGCAAGTTAAAAAAAATGCCATCTCTGGTCAGGGATGATGACGATTTTAAACTTTTTTATAAGTTATTTACGTCTTTATACTACCTTTTGCCGGCTGTCAGAATCCATCCTGCCACCTGTCGATACTCCTTCTCTCTTTCTTGGTGGGACGTCCTGTTCCCTTTCTCCTGTAGCCGGTCGTAACGGAACGGCTTATCTCAATCTTTTGCTTTTCGGATTCCGGGGTAAGGTCCTCAAGAAAACCGGGGACAAGCTTTGCGGAAACGCGGTTTTCGACCGGGAGCTTTATTCTGTATGTATAGTTTACAGGGGGTTTCTTTACCGTCAGCATTTCTCCGCCTTCGATCATCCTTGAAGGCTTGGTCGGCATATTATTCACAAGTATCCTTCCCATGCGGCATTCATCAGAGGCAATGCTTCTTGTTTTGAATAGCCTGACGGCCCAGAGGAATTTATCGATCCTGACCTGAGTTATTTCAGTCATTTCCCTTCCTCTCCGCTGTTTTCTGTCATTTTGCCAGCCTTGTTAAAGGCTGTCATGGTCAGTTCCGTACCTGCTGTACCAAATGAAAGTATCATTTCGCTGACGGTAGGGATACTTTTGCTGAGTATCTTCTTTTCCTCCTCGTCCCATACGCTGAGAACGTAATCGACCTGTGATCCCTTTCTGAAGTTGCTGCCGATCCCTATCCGTATCCTTGCGTAGTTATCTGTACCGAGCGTGGAGATGATATGTGCGAGTCCGTTATGTCCCCCGGCGCCTCCCTTGGGTCTCATCCTGAAGCTCCCGAGCGGGAGTGCCAGATCATCGACAATGACAAGGAGGTTTTCAACGGGTATTTTTTCCTTTTGCAGCCAGTATCTTACGGCATTACCACTGAGGTTCATGAAGGTAGTTGGCTTGAGAAGGACAAATTCCCTTCCCTTATGCTTCAGGGAGCATACAAAGCCGTACCTCCTGTCCTTAAAAGAAGCATTGGATGTCCTGGCAAGGGCATCCAATACCGTGAATCCTATGTTGTGACGCGTGTCTGAGTATTCGTCACCTGCGTTTCCCAGGCCAACTATCAGATATTTCATTGTGCCTGTTTATGTTAGTCTTTGAGATTATTTTTTCTCCTTCTCTTTGTCCTTCTCTTTATCTTTTTCCTTACCCTTTTCCTCTGCAGGAGCAGCACCTTCAGCTCCTTCGGCAGCAGCGGCAGCGGCAGCGGCAGCTGCTTCAGCAGCTTCTTCCTCTTCTGTCTTGAGCGCGACACGTGAAGTAGTTACTGTGACTACGGTTGTAAATTTGGGCTCGATAAGTTCGATATTATCATATTTAAGTTCTCCCGCCTTTATTGAATGGGCGATTTTAAGCTCGGTAACATCAACCAACAGCTCCTCGGGAAGCTTGTCTGCCATACCTTTGACCTTAAGATGCCTTCTGTTGACGATAAGCTTACCGCCGGCTTTTACTCCGACTGATTCACCTGTTACCGTCACCGGAATATCGATGATCACCGGCTTGTTCTCATGTATTTGAGTGAAATCGGCATGTAGTATTCTGTCGGTTACAGGATGGAACTGCATATCATGGAGAACTGCATTATACTCCTGGTCTTCAAGGCTTATCTTCACGAGATGAGCTTCATGGGTATATACCAGGTTCTTAAAGCTCAGCTCGGGAGCGGTAAAATGGATGTTCTTTTCCTGTCCGTAAATAACGCAGGGAACTCCTCCTTCTTTTCTTACCTGTTTTGTGCTTCTTTTCCCAAGCTCATTCCGGAGACTTCCTCTGATTTCTATAGTCTTCATTCTTAATGGTTTTGTGTGCTACTAAATCCCGTGTAACGGGACCCCATCGCACGTTCGACATCTAAAAAATTGGACTGCAAATATATATCAAAGGAATCAGAATACAAAATTAATGCTGATGGACGAGTTTGTATTGACAGCCTGGATGGTGCTGGCGAATATTTCGGCGATTGAAAGGACCTTGATCTTTTCTGAGTGAACGCTGATAGGGATGGAATCTGTAACTACGAGCTCCTCAATGGAGGATTTGTTGATTCTTTCCACTGCATTCCCCGACAATATGGGGTGTGTAGCGAAAGCCCTGATGCTTTTTGCGCCTCTTTCCTTCATCATTTCTGCGGCAAGGACCAATGTGCCTGCAGTGTCAACCATGTCGTCAACGATAACCACATTTCTGCCTTCCACCTCCCCGATTATCGACATTTCCTCGATTACATTGGGTTTTTTCCTGAGCTTATAGCAAAGAACCATTTCCGACTGGAGGTGCCTGGAATATGCGTTTGCCCTCTTTGATCCTCCCATGTCGGGTGCCGAGATTGTCAGGTTATCGAGATTAAGGTTGCTGATGTAGGGAGCAAAGAGTGCCGAGCTGTACAGGTGGTCGACCGGTACATTGAAGAAACCCTGTATCTGGTCGGCATGCAGATCCATGGTTATTATCCTGTCCACCCCCGCTGCGCTGAGCAGGTCGGCGGTAAGCTTTGATCCGATGGATACCCTCGGCCTGTCCTTCCTGTCCTGGCGTGCATAGCCATAATAGGGGATGACGGCAATGACCTTGTAAGCGGAAGCCCTTTTTGCAGCATCGATCATCAGAAGGAGTTCAAGCAGGTTTTCTGCAGGAGGATTCGTTGACTGGACAATGAAGACCATATCGCCCCTGACGGATTCATCAAAGGAGGGCTGAAATTCGCCATCCGCAAACCTGGTTACAGAGCTTTTTCCCAGTTCCATCCCAAGCTGCTCCGCTATCTTAACGGATAACTGCCTGGAAGCCCTGCAGGAAAAGAGTTTCATAGGAGCTTTCCCGTACATGTCGTTTAAATTTGCTGTTGTGATTCACTCATTCCCCTGCAAAATTAAATATTCTATGCGACATCAGAACCCGTTTGATAATTTGTTGATAGATTCCTCAATGAACTGATGGATCTCTTCCTTCCCTCTTTTCCTGACTGAGGAAGTAATGAAAGTTGTCGGCAGGGATTCCCAGTTCTGAAGCATCATCTCGTCAAATATACTTATAGATTTCTCGAGTGACGGCTTAGTAAGCTTGTCACTCTTTGTGAAGATCCTTGCGAAGGGTACCCCGTTCAGTCCCAGGAATTCCATGAATTCCATATCGCTTTTCTGAGGCTTGAGCCTTGAATCGAGCAGGACGAAAAGGCAGACAAGGTTCTCCCTGCCCATGATGTATTGCCGCGCTGTCCGGGTCCATTTTTCCCTGACCGATACCGGTACTTTTGCGTAACCGTAACCGGGGAGGTCGACCAGGTACCAGCTCCCATTTACCAGGAAATGGTTTATGGTTCTTGTTTTACCCGGTTCCCCGGAAATCCTGGCCAGCCTGTTGTTGCCTGAGAGCATGTTTATGAGCGATGACTTGCCCACATTTGATCGTCCAATGAAGGCGAATTCGGGATAGATTCCCGGGGGACACATCTTCAGGGTGGTGCTGCTCTTGACAAAGGTAGCCGACCGGATGATCATCCCTGATATCTATTTCAGGTCGTTGTATGGAAGATCTATCTTTTTGGCTGCTATGTGCCTGTTACCCAGCGGTGTCGGTATCTCGGCAATAAAGCTGATATATCGGGGCCCCTGGCTGTTGCTTTTTGTCAGTGTCACTGATGCTTTCCCGTTTATGGTTTTTATCAGGCTGACCTTTGTGGTGTCGAAGCGTCCGTCGCTGAACTCTCCCCTGTAGAATTTTATCCTTTCGCCGGTGCTTTTATCTGAAAGTGACAGGTCAAGTTTGAATTTTCCGGTTGCCGCATACTGGTCAGTGACGTTGATTACTATTTCAGGATAGCCGGTTATCATTTTCCCGTTCGAATGGTATTCCTGGATGAAGGGAGTCCTCATTCCCTTGCTGTATCCTATCCTGGCACGAACAGCTCCGGTCCTGTAGAACTGTTTCTGGATACCGTCGACCGTATCATTTTTATAAGGAGTGGTCCTGAAAAGCTCACCCGTCTTGTAGTACCATCTTGCCGAATCCTGCTTCAGCCCTTTCTCGTACCAGAAGGTTGTCCGGACTTCCCCGGTCTCGTAAAATGTTTTCATCAGGCCGTCGCGAACACTGTTCTTGAACGTGACCTCGCTTACTTTATACTGGCCGCTCATAAACTGCTTTATCCCGGTAAAACCTGTATCAGGGACCGTTACAAGATCAGTTTCAGCTGCCTTCTTACCGGAGCTTTTACCTGTGCAGGATGCAGCAGCCAAAGCCAGAACTATAAGAATAAGGGATAAGAGATTTTTCATTATGTTAGTTTTTTAATTTGTTTCTTCCGATGTCTTCACTGATGAATATCTCAAGCACTTTTGCCTCCGGGGAGGGTTCAAGCATAACGTCCTTTATCATGGCAGGAAGCAGAACAGTCTCGCCCTTGATAACCGGTTCGGAGTTATTCTCCCAGCGGATAAGGAACTCCCCTTCAGTGCATATATAGATGACGAATGAATCGATGAGATTATAGTCCTTGACTATGATTTCATTGAAATGGATAATGTTTGTGGTGAAGAATTCGCAGTTTACCAGGTTTTCCGTTCTGTTTGGGACCGGATAGATCTTTTTACCTCCGTTTCCTGAAGCTTTGAAGTCGATGGCAGTGAGAGCCAGGTCGGTATGCAGTTCCCTTTCTTTGCCGCCGGGGTCCTTCCTGTCCCAGTCATATATTCTGTACGTGATGTCGGAAGTCTGCTGTATTTCAGCCAGAAGGATTCCGGCTCCTATGGCATGAATTCTACCTGCCGGTGTAAAGAAGAAGTCTCCCTGCCCTGGAAATTCAACATTAAGAAGATTAGCCAGTTTTCCTGAACTGAGTGCCTTCAGATAGGTTTCCTTGTCTGTGGCTTCCCTGAATCCGGTATAGATCTTCGATCCTGGTGCAGCTTCAAGAATATACCACATCTCAGTCTTCCCGTATGCATTATGTCTTTCCCTGGCCAGCTGATCGCCGGGATGAACCTGGATGGAAAGATCCTCCCTCGCTTCAATGAGCTTTATAAGGAGGGGAAATTCCACACCAAATTTATCGTAAACTGCATCTCCGGTGATATCTCCCATGTACACCTCAATAAGCTCCTCCAGGTTATTTCCGGCAAGGAAACCATTGCTTACAACTGAAAGGTTGTCTGAGACACCTGAGATTTCCCAGCTCTCGCCATATTTGTGGTCGGGTTCCCCTTTTTTATAGAAATGGTTTACCAGGGCTGATCCTCCCCAGATCTTCTCTTTCAGCACAGGTTCGAATTTGAGGGGATATAGCTCAGACATGCCAACTTTTAATTATTTTTGATAATTCTTGTAAACAAAAATACAAATTAAATGCTAATTGTCGGAATTGCCGGGGGAACTGGTTCAGGGAAAACAACTGTGGTGAGAAAGCTGATGGATGTTCTCCGCGGAGGAGAAGTCGTTGTAATGCCCCAGGATTCATATTACAGGGATAACAGTCACATACCTCTTGAGGAGAGGCAGAAGATAAATTTTGACCACCCCGATTCGGTTGAGTTCCCTCTGCTCATCGATCACCTGAAGCAGCTTCGCAGAGGCAGATCCGTGGAAATGCCCATATATTCCTATCTGACTTGCGTGAGGGCAAGGGAAACGATTACGATCAATCCCACAAAGGTGATCCTTGTCGAGGGCATCCTGGTCCTCACTGATAAAGGCCTCAGGGACATCCTCGACATAAAGGTATTTGTCGATGCCGATGCTGACGACAGGCTTGGCAGGGTTATCCAGCGCGACATTGTCGAAAGGGGAAGGTCGGTGATGAAAGTCCTTGAACGATATCACGATACTGTAAAACCTTCTCACCTTCAGTTTATTGAGCCCTCCAAGAGGTATGCCGACATAATCATTCCCGGTGGAGGAGAGAACCAGGTTGGTATCGAGGTCCTTATTTCGATAATTGAAAAGCACCTGAAGACCGAAACAAAGAAAAGAAATGCTGACAGACGTAAAGGTTGAAGACGTACTATTTCTTGACATAGAGACTGTTCCGCAGGTTTCATCGGCGGAGAACCTTGATGAGAAAACGCTTACCCTGTTGGACAGGAAGAGCAGGTTCTTCCGTACTCCTGAACAGAAGGCTGAAGAGGTATGGGAACGTGCAGGCATATATGCAGAATTCGGAAAGATAATCTGCATTTCCGTTGGCTTCGTAAGGGAAAGGAACCCATACAGTTTCAGGATCAAATCTTTTTTCGGTGATGACGAAAAATTATTGCTGACTGACTTTTCAGGGATGCTTGCAAAGTTCTGCTCCGGACGAAAGGAAGCTCTTCTGTGTGCACATAACGGCAGGGAGTTTGATTTTCCTTTCATCGCCCGCCGGATGGTAATCAACGGGATGGTCATTCCTGACATCCTTGACAATGCAGGGAAAAAACCCTGGGAGGTGAAGATGCTCGATACCATGGAACTGTGGAAATTCGGTGATTACAAGAGTTTCACCTCGCTGGAGCTGCTGACGCATATCCTTGGAATACCATCGCCAAAGGATGATATCGACGGGAGCATGGTGGCAGGAATATATTATGTTGAAAAGGATATGCCCCGGGTTGTGCGCTATTGTGAAAAGGACGTGCTGGCAATAGCCAGGATACTGCTTCGCTTTATGAACAAGCCTGGTATCCCGGATGAGAGTGTGGAATCAGTTACCCTGTTCTGATTATTTTCCGCAGGTCTCCATCCTTCGTACCGTGCCCGTGACTACGGATGGGGCATCTCAGATTTCCGCAGATCAGCACAGTTTGACATACCTATGTAAGAAGGCTAAAAAAAGCAGCGCAGACTTCGTCGGGGTTATCTGCATGGATCCAGTGACCGGCATTACTGATTATCAGGAATTCTGCGGCAGGGAACAAGCGGATAATTTTGGGAAAATCGCCTGCCGGAAGGTATTCCGATTTCTCCCCTTTAAGAAACAAGACCGGAAAGCCCGTTACGGGTTCAACAGTTTCACCCTCATCTGCAACACTCTCAGCGATCCTGTCGAGATTTTTCAGCAGGGCCTTGTTATTTATCTTCCATTCAAATCCGCCGGCAGCCTTTCTTCTTGCATTTTTCATCAGTAGTGATCTTGTTCTTGCTGAAGGTATACTTTCAGAGAACAGTTTCTCAAGCTCGTCGCGCGAAGCGGCTCTGGATATATCAGTTCCGGCAAGTACCTGCAGTAATTCAAGGTGCTGCCTGAATGTGCTTGCATTACTGATCTTTGTCTCAAAGGGCGAGATATCCGCCACTACAAGTCCACTGATCCTCCCGGGCCAGCGCCTGGCAAAGAGCACAGCCGTCTTTCCCCCCATGCTGTGGCCGGCAAGGAAGAAGCTTTTCAGACCCTGATCATCAGCGAGTTCTTTAATATCATCGCACATCGATGGATAATCGTGAACATCGGAATGGGGAGATTCCCCGTGATTCCGCTGATCGGGGAGATAAACACTGAACTTACTGCTTAATCTCCTGGCTATTGAAGCCCAGTTGTCTGATGATCCGTATAATCCGTGTAGTATTACGAGTGGCGGCCCTTCACCATATCTCCTGAAAAAAAGCTTCATTTTTCAGATGGTCAGCTGGCTCTTGTACATCCGGATTGTGGTTTCCAACCCCAGGTAAAGAGCGTCGGAGATAAGTGCATGACCTATCGATACCTCGAGGAGCCACGGGATGTTTCTGTGAAAATAGGCGAGATTGTCGAGGTTAAGATCGTGGCCGGCATTTACGCCAAGTCCTGCCTCCCTGGCAAGCATTGCAGCCCTTACAAAGGGTTCGATCGCTGACGCTGCATCGGTGTTGAATCCTGAAGCATAAGGTTCAGTATAAAGTTCAACCCTGTCGGTACCGGTTACGGCCGCATTCTCTATATTTACCGGATTTGTGTCGACAAATATGGAAGTCCTGATTCCTGCTTTTTTAAAAGTTGTTATGACATCCGAGAGGAATACTCTGTAGCGGAGAGTGTCCCAGCCGGCATTTGAGGTTAAGGCGTCATGCTTGTCGGGAACAAGGGTCACCTGGTCTGGCTTCACAGAGAGGACAAGGTCGATGAAGCTGTCGGAGGGATTGCCCTCTATGTTGAATTCAGTCTTGATCACAGGCCTTATCTCAAATACATCCCTGTACCGGATATGTCTTTCATCCGGCCTCGGATGAACCGTGATACCATCGGCGCCATAGTTCTGACAGTTAATGGCAGCATTCAGGACATTTGGTGTATTACCCCCTCTTGCATTCCGCAATGTGGCGATCTTATTGATGTTTACGCTGAGCCTTGTCATATAATAATACTGCTTAGAATACGTAGTATTAGCAGTACAAAGTTAGCAGAACTGGCTTTTTTTTGTTATTTTGGTTGAAAATTATCCAAGGTGGTTGCGAACGATCTGATATCCGAGATAATACCTGCACTGAAAACCTCTGACACGGGGCAGACAGCCCTTAACTGGATGGAGATCTTCAGGATATCTCATCTTCCCATAGTGAACAACCAGGATTTTCTCGGACTGATCTCCGACACAGATATATATGACATGAATCAGCCCGAAGAACCAATTGGTAATCACGAGCTTACGCTGTTAAAGCCTTTTGTTACAGACAGTCAGCATCTCTTTGAGGTGATCGGACTGGTGGCACAGCTTAAATTAACTGTGGTACCGGTGCTCGACAATCACGGTTATTACAAGGGCGTGATAACAACCAACGATCTGGTGAGGCATATTGCGGGGATCTCTTCAATGGACCAGCCTGGAGGGATAATCGTGCTGGAGATGACAGACAGGGATTACTCGTTATCCCAGATTGCCCAGATAGTAGAGAGCAATAATGTCAAGGTGCTGAGCATGTATATAACCTCCCCGAAAGAGTCGACCAGGCTGGAAGTAACCATTAAGGTCAACACTACTGATATGCTGGCGCTTGTGCGTACTTTTGAACGTTACAATTACGATGTAAAAACCTGGGTCACTTCAAACGATTCCATCGACAGGTTCTACTCTGAAAGATTTGACCTTCTGATGAAATACCTTAATATGTAGAAGTTTATGCTCCGCAGTGTCATAATTTTCAGCAAGGATACCAATACCCGGACGAGGGACGGAGTTCAGAAGCTTCTGGAAGAGCTCAGGCGGAGAAACATCCGTGCAACTGTATGCCACAAGTCTGAAGAACCATATTCCCTGACCGAAGCGCCTGACCTGGTGTTAAGTGTCGGAGGCGACGGTACCTTCCTCGAAACAGTGCTCCGGTTCGGAGATCTCGGAGTTCCGGTAGCCGGTGTCAACACCGGCAGGATGGGATTCCTGGCAAACATACCGGGAGACGAGATAGGGAAATCCGTCGATCAGCTTTGCAGCAATGATTATGATGTTATTGAACGTTCAAGGCTGGAGATTATTCGTCCGGATCACTTTTTTGAAGGGGAGAGGGGTCTGGCGCTCAACGAGGTTACAATACAGAAGGCCAACCTCAGCATGATAACGATCAGTGTGTATGTCGATGAAGTCTTCCTGAGCACTTACTGGGCTGACGGACTAATAATTTCGACAGCCACGGGATCTACTGCATATAACTTAAGTGCGGGAGGGCCTATACTCTCGCCGGGTGATGAAAGTATAATAATCTCTCCCATTTCGCCGCACAATCTTACTGTAAGGCCGATCCTGATCTCCGGCAGAAGCAGGCTGAGGATGGTTACTGATGCGCGCACCGGTGAGTGTCTTGTGACCTGTGATTTCAGGTTCAGGAAACTGCCGATCGGGGAGGAAATCCAGATTGCCAGATCAGATTCAAAGCTCAGGACTGTCATGCTTCACGGAAGGGATTTTTACAGTACACTTAGGAACAGGCTCATGTGGGGTGTGGATAAGCGTAACTGAAAAGTTTATGAAAACTTTAACGGTTGTGCCGGCAAAACCCTTGATTGGATTCAGATTTAATGGTTATTTTTGTATCAGGTTACTGCCACGATAATTATCATTAAATTATATATTTGTATCGGCAATCAAACCAGACAAATCATGAAACGGTCGACATTAGTCCTGCTTATAATCTTACTCGCAGCTCCTTTTTCATATTCACAGCTATGGAAGATGAGAAGGTGGGAAGCAAACTTAGGCGCCGGACCGTCTTTTTTCTTTGGTGATGTCGGAGGTTACACAATAGGAAAGAACCTTCTTGGCTTCAAAGACCTGACATATCTGCAAACCAGGTTTAATGTCAACGGCAATTTCAAATACAGGTTTACAAGGAATCTGAACGGCAGGGTAAGCCTGACATACGGCATTTTTCATGCCACCGACCAGAGAGGATCAAATGAAGGACGTGAACTGGAGGCTACAACCTCACTCTTTGAACCTTCGGTAATGGCGGAATACTATTTTGTCAAGAATTACTCTGAAACCAGCTGGCTCTTTGCGCGGAGGAAGAGAGCATTTATTTTTGACCTGCTCAAGTCCCTCGATTTGTACGCATTTGGAGGAGTCGGAGGAGCTTCCTATGCCGTGAAAGGAAATGATGAGCTCATTTCCAGGGAAATGCAAGATGGAGGATTTACCATGGTTATCCCGGCTGGACTGGGAGCCACACTGATTTATTCACCAAACCTGAATTTTGGCCTCGAGGTTGGAGGCAGATATGCCTTAACCGATTATCTCGACGGTTATACATCGCAATATTCCAAGGCTAACGACGTTTATTACTTTGCAAATTTGACTATCACTTACAAGCTGAAGACAGGGCGGAACGGTTTGCCCAGGTTCAGGTGAAAATGAGCGGGATCAGTTTTAATGAAAAGGTTACCTTGGATTCTTCTTCTGATAAGTTTTTCTTTTAGCGCTGCTGGCCAGCGTAATGCCGACTATGGAATTTGTGCAGGCGTTTCCTCCTATATTGGTGACATAAATCCCGGCAGACTGTTATATTCCCCGCTGCCTGCAGGGGGAGTATTCTACAGGTATAATTTTCACCCCCGGCATTCCTTGCGTGCAGATATCCTGGTTGCAGGAATCAGGGCTAATGACCTTGATTTCAATAACAGCTTTCAGCAGACAAGGGCTGCATCCTTCTCGGGGATAACCGGAGAACTTGCTGTTCAGTTTGAATTCAACTTCCTTCCCTATTCAACAGCCGGAAAACTGTGGGACTGGTCTCCCTACTTCGCAGCAGGTGTAGGCGCTGCTGTTGTGAACTCATCAGTCCTTACCATAGAACCTGTGATCCCTTTCTCGGGAGGCGTCAAGGTCAATATCTATAAAAATATGGGGCTTGAAGTGGAATACGGCTTTCGTAAAACATTTTATGATAACTTTGACGGCCTTAAAGACATGGTTGAGCCGTCCGATTATGCATGGCTTCATAATAATGACTGGTACTCGTTTCTGGGTGTTGGGCTCACCTGGAAGATATACAACAAACTGGCAGGATGCCCCGCCTACGACGATGAGGACGGTAAAAGAAGAAGAAGGTAGTTATGTCACTCCGCGAACAAATTAACACTGAAAAGCTCCCCGTTCACATTGCCATTATAATGGACGGTAACGGAAGGTGGGCTGTTCAGCATGGGAAAGACCGGATTTTCGGGCATCACCAGGGAGTCGAATCAGTGAGAAGCATCATTGAAGCTGCCGCAGAGCTCGGCATCGGATACCTTACCCTATATGCTTTTTCAACCGAAAACTGGGGAAGGCCAGGGAATGAGGTTGAAGCACTGATGGGAATAATGGTTCAGTCGCTTAATAACGAGACAGATACATTGCTGAAGAACAACATAAGGCTTACTGCCGTCGGTGATCTGGACAGACTCGCTGATGATGTCAGGGATAGGCTCTCTGAAACGATCAGGATCACCTCGGCATCGAGTGGGCTGACCCTTATAGTCGGCCTCAGCTACAGCGCAAGATGGGAGATAACTGAGGCTGCCAGGAAGATCGCTTACGAAGCGGCGACTGGCAGGCTGGATCCCGGATCGCTGACCGAAGAAAAATTTGAAAAATACCTGACTACACAGGGTGTGCCGGATCCCGACCTTATGATCAGGACAAGCGGTGAACTGAGAATCAGTAATTTCCTGCTCTGGCAGCTTGCATACTCTGAATTGTACTTTACTGAGAAACTTTGGCCTGATTTTGGTAAGGAGGATCTCTATGAAGCAATAATCAGTTACCAGAAAAGGGAAAGAAGATTTGGGAAAACAAGTGAACAGATACTGGATAAATAGCATTTAATGAGGAGTTTAAAGCTTAACAAGGCAGTTTTGGTTTTGATCCTTTTTCTGGGGGTGATTACGCTCAGGGGACAGGAGCCCCAGGAGATAGTCAACTACCTGGAAGTTGAAGATTATATTATAGGAGGTGTTTCGGTATCAGGAGTAAGATACCTTGATGTAAACGCACTGATCAGTATTTCGGGCCTTAGGGTGGGACAGGAGATCACAATACCCGGTGATGCGGTTAAGAGGGCTGTCCAGAAACTGATGGAGCAGGGCCTTTTCTCCGATGTCAGGCTGTCGATAGTATCAACCAGGAACGATACCGCTTTCCTGGAGCTGTACCTGCAGGAACAGCCCAGGATCTCAGCAGTTAAGCTTAATGGCATCAAGAACGCTGAAACACAGGATATTACTGACAAGATAAACCTTCCAATAGGATCGCAGATAACATCGTACATCCTGAATAATACACAAAAGATCATCCGCGATCACTACATCGAAAAGGGCTTCCTGAACACTACTGTTGATTTTGTCCAGAAGGATGATCCCGATCAGCCAAATAACATAATCCTTTACGTGAATATTGACAAGAAGGAGAAGGTAAAGATTGGAGAACTGACCTTCGTAGGTGCTGAGAGTTTCAAGGAAAGCAAGCTCCGGAGGCAGATGAAGGGAACCAAGGAAAAGAATCTTAATATCTTCAAGGTATCCAAATACATCGACGACAAGTACACCGAGGATAAGGAAAAGCTTATCACTTTCTATAACGATAACGGTTTCAGGGATTTCACAATTCTATCCGATTCACTTTACAAGATTTCTGACGATCGTGTAGGCTTGTTGCTGAGATTGGAAGAAGGCAACCAGTATTTCCTGAGAGATGTGGAATGGGTCGGGAACAGCGTGTATAAAAAGGAAGACCTCAACAAAGTATTCAACGTAGAAAAGGGATCTGTATACAATCAGTCCCTGATCAGCGACAGGCTGAACGGTACCAGCGGAGCAGAAGATGCAGTGAGCAACCTCTACCTTGATTACGGTTATCTCTTTTCGCACCTCGACCCTGTGGAAGCAAAGGTTGAAGGCGATTCGATAGATCTGGAGATAAGGATATTTGAAGGTGAACAGGCATACATAAACAACATCTTCATCACCGGCAATACCAGGACTAATGAGCATGTGGCAAGACGTGAGCTTTTCACCCTGCCCGGAGACCTTTTCAGCAAGGATAAGATAATCCGGTCAATTCGGCAGCTGGGTGTAATCGGGCATTTTGATCCTGAGAAAATAAATCCCACACCGCTGCAGGATCCTATAAACGGAACTGTCGACCTGCTCTATCAGCTCGAGGAAAGAGCCAACGACCAGTTTGAGATTTCAGGAGGATGGGGTTCAGGGATGCTTGTCGGAACCGTAGGGGTACGGTTTAATAACTTCGCCATGCGCAACTTCTTCAAACTCAATGAGTGGCGACCATATCCTTCCGGTGACGGACAATCACTGTCGATCAGGGCGCAGTCGAACGGACGTATTTACCAGTCGTATAATATTTCGTTCGTTGAACCATGGCTCGGCGGGAAAAAGAACAATACCTTTTCGGTGTCGCTCTACAGGTCGATAATGACCAACGGAACAAAAAAAGGTGAGGAAGGAAGACAGTCGATGGTCATCGATGGTGCCTCCCTGGGGTTGGGAAAAAGACTCGAATGGCCGGATGACTTTTTCTCAATTTACAGCGAGCTCAGCTACTCAAAATATGACCTGAACAACTACACCTATATGAGATTCCTCTTCGATGAAGGTCAGTCGAACCTGCTCAGCCTGAACCTCAGGCTTACAAGGTTTTCGACAGGGCCGAACCTGATCTATCCCAGAAGCGGATCTTCATTCACATTTTCTGTTCAGGCAACACCGCCCTATTCGTTTATAAGCGGGAAGGATATGTCCGCCTCTGATATCACAGACCAGGAAAAATACAAATGGATTGAATTCCACAAATGGACATTCAAAGCTGACTACTATTATCCGCTCACAAGGGATGACAAGCTTATCCTTAATGCAAGGTTTGCCTTCGGGTACCTGGGTTACTACAATAAACATATAGGTCCGTCACCATTTGAGAACTTTTATGTAGGCGGCGACGGTATGACAGGCTACAGTTTCTATGGAAGGGAAGTCATTGCCCTGAGGGGTTACTCAAACGGATCCCTTACTCCGATAGACTCCAGGACAAATGCTCCGGCAGGAAACGTGTACAACAAAATAACCTTTGAACTGAGATATCCTATCTCCCTTAACCAGCAGGCAACTATATACGGCCTTGCCTTCCTCGAAACCGGAAGGGCCTGGAGCAAGCTCAGCGAGTATAATCCGTTTAAAATGAACCGTGCTGCAGGTATAGGACTGAGGGCCAACCTGCCGATGTTCGGGCTGCTCGGTATCGACTGGGGCTATGGCTTCGATGAAGTTCCCACGGGAGAATCGGGTGCCAACAAATCACAGTTCCATTTCGTCCTGGGTCAACAGTTTTAATTGAATATCAGTATATTAATCATGAAAAGAGCAGTTATTATCATAGGATTCATACTTCTGTCAACGGCTATGGCTGTAGCACAGAAGTACGCATTTGTTGATTCTGATTATATCAGGAAAAACATACCGGCATTTACAACAGCCCAGGAGCAGCTCGACAAGCTTTCCCAGCAATGGGAAAAAGAAGTTTCCGACGGCTATGCAGTTGTGGAACAGATGTACAAATCGTACCAGAATGAAGCTCCTCTTCTTTCGCAGGAAATGAAATCGAGGAGGGAAGAAGCAATTATTGCGAAGGAAAAGGAGATCAAGGAGCTCCAGAACAAGTATTTCGGAATGGAAGGAGAACTCTTCAAGAAAAGGGAAGAACTGGTTAAGCCTGTCCAGGACGAGATACTGAAGGCGATCAAGGATATCGCTGTTGAAGGAAGCTATGCGGTCATTTTCGATACAGCTTCAGGAGGCAACATTCTCTTCGCAAATCCGAAGTATGATATTAGCGATCAGGTACTTGAAAAATTAGGTATTAAGAATTAAATAATTACTTTTGCAAAACATTTAAAATCTTTGAAATGAAAAAAATACTAGCTATTACAGCTCTTACTCTCTTTGTGGCGGCCGCCGGATTTTCACAGACGCTAAAGTTCGGACATGTAAACGGAAATGAACTCGTGCAGGCACTACCCGAATTTGACACGGCACAGGTGAAGCTCCAGAAGTATCAGCAGGAACTGATAAATACACTCGAAATAATGCAGGTCCAGCTAAACAACATGAATGATGCTTATTCTAAGGACAGCAAGAACTGGACGGATCTCGTAAGGCAGACAAAGGAACAGGAGATGATAGATCTTAACAAGCGCATCCAGGATTACAATGCAAAAGCCAACGATGACCTTCAGGCTAAACAGGTTGAAATGTTCAGGCCCATCCAGGAGAAAGTGGACAAGGCTATCAAGGAAGTAGGGAAGGAGAATGGTTTTGTTTATATCATTGATGCCGGAAGCGGTGTTCTTCTGTACTTTGATGAAACCAAGAGCACAAACGTTATGCCGCTTGTAAAAGCCAAGCTGGGCATTAAATAAAAAGTTAAGATGAGTAATATGACCATCCTCCGTCAGGCGGGTGGTCATTTTTTTAAATTCACAACCTTTGAAAGCACAGCCTATAGGTATCTTTGATTCTGGAGTCGGCGGACTTACTGTTGCTCATGCAATAAAGCAGATACTTCCCGGGGAGAGCCTGATTTATTTCGGCGATACAGCACACCTTCCCTATGGGGATAAATCTGCCGAATCGATAAAACAGTATTCCCGGAAGATAACCGAGTTTCTGCTTGAACGCGACGCCAAGGTAGTCCTGGTAGCCTGCAATTCAGCCTCGGCATCTGCATTTGATACGCTGAAGGAGGAATATTCTGACAGAACAATTCTTATTGATGTAATCGATCCGGTGGTAAGCTATCTTGCCACAAGGAATTATTCCAGGATAGGGGTTATAGGCACGAAGAGAACAATAAGTTCCGGCACCTATGAGGCAAAAATCCTGAAGAATACCCCCGGTACCTCAGTGGTTTCCCTTGCCACACCTCTCCTTGTACCGATGATAGAGGAAGGTTTCATTTTTGATGATATAAGCAACGCAATAATCAGGGTCTACCTTTCTGATCCCTCCCTCAGGGGAATAGAGGCGTTGATACTGGGCTGCACGCATTATCCGATCATCAGGAACCAGATAAGCAAGATTTTCAATTTCAGCGTCGACATAGTTGATTCAGCCAGGATAGTGGCTGAAACCCTTCGCCAGACCCTGGAACAGAACAACCTTCTCAGCACGGGGAAAAAGGTTAATGACCAGTTCTTCATTTCCGACTATACTACCTATTTCGTGAAGATCGCCAGGATGTTCTTCGAAGGCGAAATAGACCTGCGGAAAGCTGACATATGGAGCTAAGAGTTAAAGCATGATCAAAATCATGCACAATGTCAGCTTATAATGTTTTTTTCGAAGTTTAATAAGTTAATTTTGTATTGACTTAAGAAATTGAAAGAGTGTAACTAAACTCATCTTTATAATCCCGGTTTTATCATGGCCAAGAATTCACAGGTTATCCAGAGAGAAGAAGTTGTTATCCGTTTCTCAGGTGACTCAGGCGACGGTATGCAGCTGACAGGTACGCTTTTTTCCGATACTGCCGCTTTGTTTGGAAACGATTTGTCGACTTTTCCCGATTATCCTGCAGAGATACGTGCCCCTCAGGGCACAGTCGGAGGTGTATCAGGCTTCCAGGTGCATCTTGGACATTCGGAGATAAACACACCGGGCGATTTTGCCGATGTCCTTGTTGCGATGAATCCGGCTGCCATCAAAGCCAATGCAAAATGGGTGAAACCTGGCGGCACAATAATCTACGACAAGGATAATTTCACGGATAAGAACCTTGAGAAGGCAGGCTATAAAAGCGATCCCATTGCCGAGGAGAAACTCGAAAATTATAACATCATCGCCGCACCCGTTTCCTCAATGGTGAAGGAAGCCCTCAAGAATTTCGGACTTGATCCAAAGTCAGTGCTGCGTACGAAAAACATGTTCGCACTGGGGATGGTGTACTGGCTTTTCGACAGGAAGCTGAAATACACCGAGCAGTATTTTGACAAGAAGTTTTCCAAGAAGCCGGAAATTGCAGAGGCGAACAAAGTGGCGCTGAGATCGGGTTATTACTATGCCGAGACCATTGAAGCTCTTAATCCGGTAATAAAGATCGCCCCGGCACAGATTGCAAAGGGAACCTACAGGAATATCAGCGGAAACACTGCCACCGCCTGGGGGCTGATGGCTGCTGCAGAAAAGGCAGGACTTAAACTTTTCATAGGATCTTATCCCATAACTCCCGCAACAGGTATCCTCGAAGAGCTAGCGGCACGCAAGGATCTTGGCGTCAAGAGCTTCCAGGCAGAAGATGAGATTGCCGGTATATGTACGGCATTGGGAGCCAGCTTCGCGGGCAGGCTTGCCGTAACCTCAACCTCCGGACCCGGGCTCGCTCTCAAATCGGAAGCTATCGGACTGGCTGTGATGGCAGAACTCCCGATCGTGATCGTAAATGTGCAGAGGGGAGGACCCTCAACAGGACTTCCGACCAAAACCGAACAGGCCGACCTTTTCCAGGCCCTTTACGGAAGGAACGGGGAATGCCCCGTGGTTGTCCTGGCAGCAAGCACTCCGGCCGACTGCTTCGATTATGCATTTGAAGCTGCAAGGATAGCTCTTGAACATATGACTCCGGTAATCCTCCTTACCGACGGTTACCTGGCAAATGGCTCAGAACCATGGAAGATCCCTGCAATGAAGGACCTTCCGGTGATCAAACCTCCGTTTGCTGACAACAAGGAGATCCCTTTCATGCCATATAAACGTGACTGCGAGACACTTGCACGATCCTGGGCAATACCGGGAACCCCGGGTCTTGAACACAGGATAGGAGGCCTTGAGAAAACGCTCAAGGGCACTGTCTCATATATACCCGAGAACCATGAAATGATGGTGAATTTCAGGGCTGACAAGGTTGCCAGGGTTAGCAGCAAGATACCTGAACTCAAAGTGCTTGGTGACCACGAAGGCGACCTTCTTCTGGTTGGTTGGGGAGGAACTAAGGGCTACCTGATGACGGCAGTAAGGGAGCTTCAGCAGGAGGGATACAAAACAGGGCTTGCAGCCTTCAACTATCTAAACCCGATGCCCATGAATGTCAGTGATGTATTCAGGCGGTTTAAGAAGATAGTTGTTGCCGAGCTTAACCTTGGACAGTTTGCAGATTACCTGAAAATGAAATACCAGGAATTCAGCTATTCCAGGATAAACAAGGTACAGGGACTGCCCTTCACAATTCAGGAAATTAAGGATAAGTGTATTAAACTTCTGGAGGAAAAATAACATGGCAGAACAACAGACATCAGGCTATACTCCGAAAGATTTTAAAAGCGACCAGGAAGTCAGATGGTGCCCTGGATGCGGCGATCATGCAGTTCTTAATGCGGTGCAGAAGGCACTCCCGGAGCTGGGTATACCGAAGGAAAAGTTTGCGTTCATCTCGGGAATAGGGTGTTCATCGAGATTCCCCTATTACATGGATACATACGGTTTTCACGGTATCCACGGGAGAGCTGCGGCCATAGCTTCCGGAGTTAAGACGGCAAACCCCGAACTTTCGGTATGGGATATAACCGGCGACGGAGATGCCCTCGCTATTGGAGGGAACCACTTCATCCATGCGATCAGAAGGAACATCGATATTAATATCATTCTCTTCAATAACGAGATATACGGCCTGACGAAAGGACAGTATTCACCCACCTCTGAAAAAGGCCTCGTTACAAAAACATCACCGTTCGGAACCGTTGAAGAACCATTCTCGGTAGGAGAACTGGTGATAGGCGCAAAGGGAAAGTTCTTTGCACGGACAGTCGATTCCAATGTAAGCCTGTCGACCCAGATATACACTGAAGCTGCCAGGCATAAAGGAACTTCTGTGGTGGAAGTCCTTCAGAACTGCGTTATTTTCAACGACGGGATCCATGATGGGGTAACAGGGAAAGAAGTAAGGGAAGACAGGACAATAATTCTCAGGCACGGTGAGCCTATGATTTTTGGTAAGAACAACGATAAGGGGCTTATTCTTCAAGGGCTCAAGCTCAAAGTGGTCAGTCTTGGAGAGAACGGCATCACGGAAAAAAAGCTTCTTGTCCATGATGCCAGGGAGCCAAACCCCGGGATCCAGTACATGCTTGCCAATATGAGATATCCTGAATATCCTGTGGCACTGGGTGTTATACGGTCGGTTGAAGGACACACCTATGATGCTGACGTTGAGGAACAGATAAGCAGGATCAGTCAGGATTCAAAGATAAAGTGCATGGACGACCTGTTGCATAGCGGATCTGTATGGGTCGTTGACTAGAATCTGTTTTCAAATATGACTGGTGGGTGTCTCAAAAGTCAGTCTTAACCGCAAAGCACGCTAAGTAAAGGCAAAGGACGCAAAGTTAAGAATCACTTAATTGATACTTTGCGCTCTTTGCGCAAAATCTTTGCGACCTTTGCGGTTAATGGATTTCTTCTTTTGAGGCGGCCTCTTTTTTTTGCTTATTTTCGTACTGAATCCCTACCTTTCTTCTGCCAATGGAAGAAGACAATAAAATACCCCGTGAATACCACCGCCTGCTCCACGACCAGCAGGAGAGGGTGAAGGAACTCTCCTGCATCAACCAGACAACCTACATACTCAAGGAGGGGAAACCGATAGAAGAAACACTGCAGCAGATAGTCCTTCTGCTGCCGGATGCATGGCAGTATCCTGAATACACGCAGGCAAGGATCCGTTACATGGGCAAGACATTTGAAACCCCTGAGATGAAGGAGACATCATGGAAGATGTTCCAGGAGTTTGACACCATCGACAACGAAAAAGGTGCCATAGAGATCTATTACACCCGCGAATTCAACGTTGAATCCGAAGGGCCCTTCCTGAAGGAGGAGCGCGATCTGATAAGGAATATAGCAAGCCTCATCACAGGCTACATAAACAGTTACAAGGCCCGCGACCTGATCAGGATGTCGCAGGTGCAGCAGGAACCGGAAGACGATCCCAGGACCGTTTCAAGCAGGAAACTGCTGCAGAAGTTCCTTGAGAGGCATAATGCAGAGAGGGATGTGTTCCACGACCTTCAGCCTTTCAAGGTTAAAGAAATACTTCTTGTGGCAAATCTCTATGATGCCTACTCGATTGAGGGAGAAGGAAGGTTTTCCGATCACATGCTTGGCGAATATTATCAGCTGAGCCTTACATCACTGCCTAGAGTAACCGGGGTTTCGGGCGAGGATGAAGCTTTCAACAGGCTGAGAGCGAGGCATTACGACATGGTGATAATAATGATCGGTGTACATAAGGAGAGCCCGATGACACTCTGCAGGAAAATAAAGGACAGGTATCCCTACCTTCCGACTTTCCTCCTTCTGAACAATCCTTCGGATGTTCCCTTCGTAATGAAGCAGAAGAGTGCAGGAATACCTTTCGACAATTATTTTGTATGGACGGGAGAATCGAAGGTTTTCTTTGCTATGGTCAAGCTGCTGGAAGACAGGGTAAACGTTGAGAACGACACAAAAAAAGGCCTTACCAGGGTTATCCTTATAGTCGAAGATTCAGCCGAGTATTATTCAAGTTACCTCCCGATGCTTTATACCCTCGTAATGGAACAGACGAAGAATCTTATCGAGGACGTGTCGACTGATGACCTTTACAAGGTGCTTAAACTGAGAGCAAGACCAAAGATACTGCTGGCTTCGAACTGGGAAGAAGCAATTACGATCTACAACAAGTACAGGGAAAGCCTGCTGTGTGTCATATCCGATATGAGATTCCCAATGAATGGGACACTTCATGATACTGCCGGGTTTGAGCTGATAAAACAGATCAGGCAGGAGTCACCTAACCTTCCCACGGTACTGCAATCTTCCGATCCTGAAAATGCCCAGTATGCCTTTACCGTAAAATCGAATTTTATAAACAAGAACTCGGAGAGCCTGCTTCAGGATCTGAAATCATTTATCAATTACTATCTCGGGTTCGGCCATTTCGTATACAGGGACAACAAGGGAAGACAGATAGCCGTTGCCCGGTCGATGAAGGAATTTGAAGCTTATCTCGAGACAGTCCCTGAGGATTCACTTGCATACCATGCAATGAAGAATCACTTTTCACTCTGGCTTATGGCAAGGGGTGAGGTTAAGATAGCCAAGCTGATCAATCCGATAAAAGTCTCGGATTTCAGCTCGTTGAAGGAGCTCAGGGAGTTCCTTATAGATATCATTCGTAAAAGGAGGCAGGAAGCTAATAAGGGGAGGGTTGTCAATTTCGAGGAATCTGCAGTAATTGATGAAACGAATGTTGTAAGCCTTGCGGGTGGATCTCTTGGGGGAAAGGGAAGGGGACTGGCTTTTATAAATACTCTGATTTACAGCTTTGAACTGGGCAGGCTACTGCCGGGAATTAACATCAAAGCTCCTGTTACTGCCATAATCGGTACAGATGAGTTCGACCTGTTTATGGAACGCAACCATCTCTGGGAGATAATCAAGGAAGAAAAGGATTCCGTGAAGCTTAACCAGAGGTTCATTGAGGCGAACCTGAGCTACACCCTTGAAAAGGAACTCAGGGTTTATCTCAGGCACATAGATAAGCCTATTGCCGTGAGGTCTTCCAGCCTTTTTGAGGACTCACTGAGCCAGCCTTTCTCCGGCATATTCGGGACTTATCTGCTTCCTAACAACCATCCCGATTTTGAGGTAAGGCTCAGGCAGCTCGGGCAAGCTATAAAGCTGGTCTTTGCTTCAATTTATTCGAGGAGTGCAAGAACCTACTTCGAAGCCATAAATTACAAGATAGAACTCGAAAAGATGGCTGTTGTGATACAGGAAGTTGTCGGGAACAGGTTCGGAGATGTGTTTTACCCGCACATCAGCGGAACTGCACAGTCGTTTAATTTCTATCCGGTAGCCCACATGAGCCCGCAGGATGGTTTTTCTGTCATTGCCGTCGGGCTTGGACATTACGTTGTGGAGGGAGAAAGGGCTTACAGGTTCTCACCTGCCTATCCCGCTCTCGATATTATATCGAATCATGACCTGTACATCAACTCACAGGTTCACTTCTACGCTGTCGACCTTAACAAAAAGGACCTGAATCTGCTGGAGGGTGAGAATGCAGGACTTATCAATCTTGACATAGGAGCCGCTGAAGTGCATGGAACGCTTAAACACTGTGCATCAGTGTTCAACCCCGACAATGATACAATTATCCCAGGACTCGATTCTCCCGGCCCGAGAGTTGTTAACTTTGCCGACTTACTGAAATACAATTACATTCCGCTGGCTTCAACCCTGAAAACCATACTTGACGTTGTTACTGAAGCCACGGGGAATCCCTCAGAAATTGAGTTCGCAGTTGACCTGAACAGGGATAAGGACGGGAATGCCTCATTTTATCTTCTGCAGATAAAACCCCTGCTGGGTTCAGGGGCAGGTTATAATATCGATCCCGATACTGTTGATTATGAAAATCTTCTTCTTGAGTCACCCAGGGCGATGGGGAATGGCGCTATATGCAACATAAGCGACCTGGTTTACCTGGAACCTGACAAGTTTGACAACATGCGCACCCTCGAGATGGCAGCCGAGATAGACGACATCAATGATGAAATGCTCAGGGAAAACTGCGGATACGTGCTGATAGGTCCGGGGCGCTGGGGAACAAGGGACCGTTTCCTGGGTATTCCGGTATTGTGGCCCCAGATCTCAAATGCAAGAGTGATTGTTGAGATAGATCTTCCCGGTTTTAACCTTGATGCGTCACTTGGATCACACTTCTTTCATAATGTCACATCGATGAATGTAGGTTATTTTTCAGTGAACCAGGCTCACAACAGGGGAAAGGTGAATT
>JALONU010000118.1 GCA_025454775.1 Bacteroidales bacterium
GTGAATCCGAGTTTTTCCAGCCCGGGACCGATCTCGGGGCACGACATGAACAGATCCCACAGCATTCCTGTCCTGTGATTCTCAATCATCACCACCTCGGGTCCCTGGTCGATTGCCAGGTATCTTTTCGGATACCATCCTGCCTGAACGCTGAATGCATCGTAGAATCCATATTGCCCCCAGATGTTGTCGCCCAGTACATAATAAAAATGCCTTATAGCATCCATCGACTGATCGGGAGTATATGGAATCGACGAAATTGCCGCCGTAGGAGATATAACTCCCAAATCGGTTTTGCTGCCGGGAGCATGGGCAGCATATCCGTCAACAGAGTAGCTTGCAGTAAGACCCCAGCAGTCTTTTCCGTAACCTTTGAAGTTGCCACTGTTCTGTACACACCACCTCCAGTTTATCAGCGTATGGTTTGTATTATGCTGCCAGTAATCGGCATAGTGATCCTTCAGATTCCTCGGATCAAGTCCGAGAAATGAATAATGAGACCAGAAAAGCGGCCCGCCGTATTCTTCAGCATAATTATGCCTCAGGGTAAGCGTGTAACCGAATTTTGAACTGTTCGATTTAATATCCCCATTTCTTGCCCAGCCCTGGTGATAAACCTCAGCCTTTACGGGATATGTCGGAGATGATGCAGCAAGTACATAAGCTATAAGACACTCGTTATATCCCTTTATCCCGAAATTCATTTCCCAGCCGAAATCGGGCGACCAGTGCCAGTACAGGATATTCTCACCTCCTTTTGTAAACCAGCTCCAATCCACTTCCCTCCAGAGCCTGTTGATATCTGAAGCAAGTTTCTTCTCCTCTTCATTACCTGAACTAAAATACTGTCGCACAGTCAGAAGCCCCTGAATAAGATATGCTGTTTCAACTATATCCGCACCATTGTCTTTGGGGGAAAATGGTTTTGTCCTTCCTGTCTCGCCGTCGATCCAGTGTGACCATGCCCCGTGGAAACGATCAGCCTTGCCGAGGAAGTCAACAATCTTTCTTAGTCTTTCAAATCCTTCCTGCCTCGTTATAAACTTTCTTTCAATACCGGTCAGGATGGCCATCACCCCAAAACCTGATCCCCCTGAAGTTACAATATGCTTATCGTTCTGCGGATAAATACCGTCCACGTGGTACCTTTCCCTGGCCATCCCCGATACCGGTTCAGCTCCATCCCAGAAATACCGGAAAGTCTGGTGCTGAACGATAGTCAGCAGCGAGTCATCACTGACCATCGGCCTCAGATCCGTTGTATTACCAGCCTTATCGGCCTTTCTGCCGCTGTTTGTGCAGGAAACACTTATAGCAGCAAGCACCAGGAATATCAACTTAATTTTTTTCATAAACGGATCAATATGTGAATTCAAGTTTATCAAGCCCTGCCTGTATATCTGTATTGTTCATAAACAGGTCCCAGAGGAAACCTGTCCTGTAATTCTCAATCATACAGACTATCGGGCCCTGGTCGATTGCAATGTATGAACCTGCAAACCACGATGAAGAAAGATTGAAAGCATCACGGAATCCATAATAGCTCCACAACCTGTCGCCAAGAACGTAGTAGAAAAATTTCATCGCGGCCATACTTTCGGATGGCGTGTATGGGAATGAGGATAAGGCAGCTGTCGGGGCAATGACCCCAAGATCGTTTGTGGGGGAGCTTGCACTGTAACCATCTGGTATATCGCTGGCTGTCAGGCCCCAGCATTTCTCACCGTACCCTGCATAGCCACGGGGATTGGCTTTGCAGTATTCAAAATTTATCCTTGAATGAGCCACGTTCTGGACCCAGTAGTCGGCATACTGGTCAGACAGGTTCCTGGGATCAAGCCCCAGGAAAGAGTAATGGGTAAAAAACAGGGGGCCTCCGTAGTCAAACCCAAGAGGAAGCCTGATGCCGTAAAAAGTCTTTCCATTTATCATAGGGTAGGCACCGTTGCGGGCCCATCCATTGTCATACACAGCCTTAGGAATTGAATGCGTAGGCGATGAAGCTGCAAGTACATATACTATCAGGGCTTCATTCCACCCCGAGACAGGCATGTTCATGTACCAGCCGTAATTGGGAGACCAGTGCCAGTAGAGCCTGTTCTGGTCACCATTCCTGTACCAATCCCATTCCACTCGCCTCCAGATGGTCTGGATTGTTTCGCACATAGCCCTTTCACCGTCAGTACCGTTTTTGAAATACTCGTATGCAGCAAGCAGTCCCTGCATAAGAAATGCAGTTTCGACAAGGTCTCCCCCGTCATCCTTGCTGCTAAAAGGATAAACCTTGCCTGAGCTTCCGTTAAGCCAGTGAGGATAGGCACCGTGAAAGACATCTGTAGAAGGTGCTGCCAGGAAGCTTACAATCTTATTCAGCCGTTCGAATCCCTGAGCTCGCGTTATGAAGTTACGTTCGATGCCGACAAGAATTGACATTATCCCGAATCCGCTTCCGCCCGATGTTACCACATCGCCTGAACCAAGTCTCTCCCTGGCTAATCCTGAAACAGGATGTCCGTAATCCCAGAAATACGAAAAAGTCTGCTTCTGCACCAGTGTCATCAGGGAATCGTCTGATATCAGCGGAAACTTTGGAAGCGTATCAAGCCGTGTCGTAAAGCTGCATGTGAAACCTTCCGGGAAGAATCCTCCGAGGTTCTTTCCCACGTCGAACGCCATCATATACTTTCTCAGAGGTTCTGCCTTGCTGTCGGGTATTATGGTCATCATCTTCAGTGATTTGTCATACCTTACAGAGAATGCATCGCCGATACCTCCGGTGAAATACAGCTTGTCACGGTTTAACGCCTGGGAGTCTATAGTTTCGCTGAAACTAATCCGTATCGCCATGGAGTTGAAGTCAACATTATTTATGCTTCCGTTGTTAGAAACATACACATCGTTGACTGACACAGAGTTAATGAAGATATTCTTCATAATATCACTGTCATTATCCCTGTTGCAGGCATATAGCGCCAGGATGAATATGAAGAGCGATACGGTGGTTCTCATATCCTGAAATTGAAAAACTAAAAGGGGAACCTTTCAAAGCTCCCCCTTAGGTAAATGATGATTTCCTACTCGTTAAGCTGCGTTACTTCAGCATCATAGAGAGACTTGACCTCTGTAGCCGAGAGAGCCCTGTCGTATACGCGGAGCTCATCAAGGTTTCCAAGGAACCATCCCATCCATGCATCTGTTGCGGTTCCCTCGCTCTTCGGACGCCATGCACCAATGTTGATCACATCTGCATTCGTGAAAGCAAGGTTGCCGAGTGCGGGCCTTGGATTTACATCGTCGCCGGCAGCCCATCTCTGCTCAACACCTGTATTTGTTTCGACCTTTACACCATCCTTGTAGATCATGTATTTTGAGGTCGTGCCATCATAAAGGAACACAAGGTGCATCCAGCGGTTGATCATGAAAAGAGGGTCAGAATAGCTGACATGCTGGCCCGACCATACTGCTCCATCCTTGTAGAAGAAGGCCTTCAGCTGCAGTGAATCGGCTGTTGCACTAAGACGGTTGAGAGCGATCTTCAGGTTACCCCAGAAAAGGTCTGAAGACTTGCCTATCTCAAATACAGTGGGCTCTGGATCTCCTGTTACCAGAGGAGACTTAAACCACATTGAAATTGAGAATGAGGTAAGATTTCTCATCTTGTTCCCTGCCGGGAGTGTGTAGAGGAGACGTGCATTGTTTGCGCCCTGGTATGCCTGGCCGCGACGGCCTTCAACATAGGTGACACCCGTTGTGACAGTAGGGGTGAGTGATGAGATCTCCTCACTTCCGTCGCCATCGAACGGGAAATAGGCAATAAGACTTGTCGTTGCAATTGTGCTGGGGTCAACTTTCCCGGCATTCGGATCTTCATCCTCTTTGCATGATGTCAGCATAAGGCCGACTGCGAGGGTTGTAAAAAACAACACACCGCTGATCTTCATAAAAAACTTTTTCATAGAAAATAGATTTGGTTAGACAATTAAATTACATTTATATTAATAGTTATTGTTCTGGTTAAGATTTGGATTGGTCGCTATCTGTGCTGCCGGAATAGGAAACACTTCATGCTTCCCGGTCACGAATCCTTTTGATGCCAGCGACGATGAAGCGAGCCCCGTGCGGATAAGGTCAAAGAACCTGTCCTCCTCGAGAGCAAGCTCTGCTCTCCGTTCGTCAAGGATCTGCTGAAGAGTTGCACCTGTAAGGTCGGTAAGGCCGGCCCTGTACCTTACAAGGTTGACAGCATCGTCGGTTGAAAGACCGCTTTGGGTTGTAACTCCGGCTCCCCTGACAAGTGCTTCAGCATACATCAGAAGTATGTCGGAATACCTTATGATCCGGATGTTCTGATCGAAGCCGTAACCGTTGTAATTCCATTTGTTGTATATGAGGGGTGTGTAAACCTTGCCATTGTAAACCGGATTGCTGCAGTTGACCTTTATGCTGTCACCTTCAGGGGTAACAGTGCCCCTGTACAGGAGGGTAGTTGCAGGACGGATAGTTTCCGAGCGGCTGGCATAGAAATCGATAAGGTTCTGCGAGGGAGTGCAGAAACCCCATCCCTGCATTCCGCTGGGGGTGTTTCCCCTTGGGCCCTGGACATAAGCGTATTCTATATATGTCTGGTCGCCTGTCGATTTTCCGAGTGTCGAACTCTGAATCTCGAAGAGAGTTTCCCTACCGTTCTCGCCGTCTATGCTGAAAACCTCCCTGAAATCCGACAGCAGGCTGAACCTTCCCGACGAGATTATGCGATCGGTGAGGCTTGCAACGGAGTCCCATTCCTGTTGGTAAAGGTGTACTTTTGCCTTAAGGGCCATGGCTGTGAATTTTGTTATTCTGCCGGCCCATTCCTTGGTATATGAAGCCGGAAGTACCCCGATAGCTTCCTTAAGGTCCTTCTCGATGAATTCATAAAGCTGTACCTTCGATGACTGCTGAACAGAGGCAAGCTGGGCTGCGGTAAGCGTGGTATCAATAACCGGTACGCTTCCGAAAAGGCGTGTGAGGTTAAAATATGCATAGGCCCTGATGGCTTTTGCTTCTCCCTGGCATTGCAATGCATAGGCGTCATCAGCGCTGTTATTAAGTTTCTCAACAAAGAGAGGCATCTGATGAATTGCATGATTTGCCCCGCTGACAATATCAAAGTATCCGGTCCAGAGGCTGTTTATCAGTCCGTTGGTTGCATCATATTTGAACTCATCAAGCTCCTTCATCGGGGGATTATCCTCAGGTGTACTGCCCTTATCGGCATTGTCGGAAGTAATCTCAAAAGCCCCGATATAGGGAAACACATGTGCACCATAATTCCGGAGACCTGCGTAGGCTGCACTTACCGGTAGAAATATATTTTCAGCCTTCGAATAATCAAGACCTGTCGATGGAATGGTACCTTCGGGCCGCATATTGAGGAAATCCTCACAGCTGGCAAGGATGACCAATACTGAGACGACTGATATTAATTTTAAATATTTCATGATCTTCCGTGTATTGTTAAAAGTTCAGTTTTAGTCCAAGTGAATATATGGCTTGCATCGGATAAACCGAGTTATCAACGCCGCTTGCAATAGGTGTCCCTCCCACTTCAGGAGTAAACCCATCGTAGGTGAAGAAGGTGAAAGGTCTCTGTGCAGCAAGGTAGATGCGGAACTTAGGTATGAATTTTATCTTTTCCGTTGTGTAACCAAGCTGAACATTCTGTATCCTGATATAGGAACCATCCTGGACAAAGAAGTCGTTTGCCTGCTGCGTGTAAGAGTAATTGTATGCTTCGGCGGAAGGATACTTGTCCGACTTGTTGTCTGTAGTCCAGTGATTCTTGTAGAAATCCTGGTCGTAGTTGCCGTCTGTGAAAACATCCCTGTTCATCCTCTTTGCATTGACAATCTTATTTCCCACCTGTCCCTGCAGTCCTATTGATAAATCCATCCGGTGGTAATTAAGACTGAAATCCAGTCCGGCAATGAGCCAGGGTATAGCACTTCCCAGGAACACTTTATCCTTATCGTCAATAACCTTGTCGCCGTTCTGATCCCGGTACTTGAAAAAACCTTTGTCCTTTACGCCCTGGCTGACAGGGTCCTGGAGAGCTTTGGCTTCAGACTCATAAACGCCGTCGACCTCAAAACCATAGAAGGATCCTATCGGGTGGCCAACTTTTGTAAGTGTGGTATAACCGCTGCGGACCCATGCACCAGGGATACTCTCCTTTCCCTCAAGCTTCAGGACTTTATTGAAGATGGTAGTTGCGTTGAATCCGATATTATAGCTTATATCATCAGAGATCTTGTTCTTATAATTAATATTGAGCTCGATACCCTGGTTCAGAACACTGCCGTTGTTCCCAAGCAGTTCTGCAGTGCCTCCTCCGGTAGCTATAGGTGCATAGAAGACAACATTATTTGTAACCCTGTGGTAATAGTCTGTTTCGCCCGAAATTTTGCCGCCTGCAAGTTCAAAGTCAAATCCAAGGTCAAATTCACTTACAACCTCCCATTCAAGGTAATTCTGAACAACTGTCTGTGCGCCCACACCATCCACAAGCTGATCACCGAAGACTGCTGAGCTGCCGGCGCCGGTCTGTCCCAGAACAACTGCTGAGTTTGCAGGTACATTATCGTTCCCCAGCATGCCCCAGCTTGCCCTGAACTTGAGGTAGCTGAACAACTTTTGATTCGACATGAAATCTTCCTCGGAAAGTATCCAGCCTATGCCGAACGAGGGGAAGTAACCCCATTTCTGCTGGTATTTGGAACTGGCATCTGCTCTGAAGGTTACTGTTGCGAGATACTTGTCTCCATTATTATATGTTGCCCGCGTGAAAAATGACAACCCGTTGTAAACCGCTGCCCCGTCGTAAGCGTATCTGTCCCGGAAGGAACCTGTCGAAAGGTATTTCGCCTGTTCGTCAATACCGGGAACGCTGATGGCAGAACCTGTCAGGTATTCCCATCTTTCCATTCTTGTTGACTGACCAAGTAAAAGGGAGAAATTTGTCTTTCCGCTGGCATATTTGTAGGTCAGCAGGTTGTCAATTATCTGCTTGGAAGAACTTCCCGATGTTTTGCTGAGACTGGATTTCCTTACACCCTGCGACCCCCCTACATTAAACTCCGGTTCATAATTCCTGGTATTCCAGTTGTTGAGGTCTGTATTATAGGAAAGCCTGTATGTCAGTTTCTCTCTGATAATTGAATATTCTCCGAATACACTGAATACCAATTTATTGCCTTTCTCCTTGTCGTCGTTGTAATATGCTGCGGCAACAGGGTTCCCATACTGGTTTCCAAAGCCGTAAGTCTGGGGAGAACCGAATCTTACAGGATAAGCTCCGGTATTGTTATCGTCATATACAGGATAGACGGGTGGGTTGACGTAGGCGCTGAAGAAAGCGCCGTCATTGGCAATATTCCTTGAGTACTTCGATACAACTGTGTTCAGGCCGATCTTGAACCTGTCGCTAACTTTCTGATCGAGACGGCCCCTGAAATTGAAGCGCTGGTAGTCGTTTTTGGTATCCATTATACCCTGCTGGAAGTAATAACTTCCTCCAACTGAATAAGAAGTGTTATCGCTGATCCCTGATATGTCGAGAGAGTGGCTGTTTGTTCCTGCAGGTCTTACGAGCTCCTGGTACCAGTCGGTGGATGCCGGGTACGATGAGGCAACTTTCGGGACATAACCCGGGACATTCTCATTTGCCTCATTCATAAGCCCGACATACTGTTCAGTGGTTGCCATCGGCATGATGTTTACAGGGATCTGTATCCCGACATAGCCATCATAGCTGACAGATGGTTTTGTGGTTTTACCTTTCTTGGTAGTGACCAGTATTACGCCATTTGCCGCCCTTACACCGTAAATGGCGGCAGCTGAAGCATCCTTGAGCACGGTCAGGTCTTCAATATCACCGGCTGCGAGGAAGTCGATATTATCAACAAAAACGCCGTCTACTACATAAAGGGGATTTGCATAGTCGCCTATCGATCCAACACCTCGTATCTTAACGGAAGATCCGGCTCCCGGTGCACCAGAGTTGATTATCTGGACCCCGGCAATTTTTCCCTGCAGGGCCTGCATGGCATTTGAGGTCATCTGCTTGTTGAGCTCTTCTCCCTTCATGGTAACTATCGGGGCTGTAAGGTCCTTGACTTTCTGTGTGCCATAACCTACGACAACCACCTCCTGGAGAGCCATTGCCTCGGTGACCAGTTTAACGTCTATCACAGTACGGGATCCCACTGCTATACGCTGGGTTGTCATCCCTACCATGGAGAATACCAGTGTATCTGCAGGTGATGCGGAAATGCTGTAGTTTCCCGCTATGTCGGAAAATGTCCCCCTGAGAGTATTCTTAACCTGGATTGAAACACCTGGCAGGGATGAGTTCGTGTCGTCAGTGATCTTGCCACGGATCAGCTGCTGTGAATTAACCTGCACGGCAATGAGCAGAAGTGCAACTAAAGCTGGAATTTTTTTCATAGACACTGCTTATTTTGTTCCAAATTATTAAAGATCATCATCCCGTACATTTAATATATATGTATATCGATTTCACACCCATTAGTATTCTTATCCTTACCACCTCAACATTACCTCAACATCAAATTCTATCATATTGATATACTGATACCTGATACCTGACAAAATCTGAAAGAGCCTTCTCTTCCGCTAAATGCTCATGGTAGTCAAACAAACAGGGGACAATTATGTTCCGGAGAGAAGAATTTTAGTGGGTTGGGGGTGAGTGCGTGAGAATAGGTGGGGATTACCTTCGGTGATCCCTATTGGTGGCTCCTGCAAAGCCAAAGCAAATCCCCCGCGGTATTTGTTTTCTGTTTGAGCCCTTTAAGAAAGAAACCTTAATATGAAATGTAAGATGCTGAATATGAACGAAATTAGCCCCCTCTTTGCGTCAGCAGAGAGGGGGGCAGGGGGTGAGTTCGTGAGAACAGGAAGGGATTACTCCCTCACTTCGTTCGGTCGTTATCCCTTTTGGTGGCTCCTGCAAAGCCAAAATAAACCCTGACGGGTTGTGTTTATTTTCCTTCAGCACCTTCAGGCCCGCGAGCGGGCCTTCGGCACTTCGTAAAATAAACAACCCCGCTG
>JALONU010000014.1 GCA_025454775.1 Bacteroidales bacterium
CTGGTAAGCTTCCAGCTCAGCTCTACCGATTCTATCGGGTCGAGCCTCTTGTCCATCACTATATAAGGGACAAATGCAAGGCGGCAGGCGATTATTATGCCCGGTATTATCAGTACAAACAATCCAATGGCTATAAGGGCGAATTTGAGAAGGTGTGCCAGTATAATATTAAGGTAGTTTGTCCAGAAACCCCTGATGAGCCATTCAAAATCGGGTTTGATCCTCCTCACCGACTGAAGGAACATCATTTTTGCCCCATACCGGACCACGGGCAGCGCCAGGAAAGTATATGCAAGGGCTATCATCCCGACGAAAATTGCCAGGGCACCAAGGGATGCAAGTCCGAATATCTGGTTCCAGTCACCCTTCCACCATTCCCAGTCGAAATGATCAAAGTTGTGCTTGTCGAGATTGAAGTTGATGCCGGACATCGGGCCTGTCAGAATGGCAAGTACGAAGACCACCAGAAGCAGGCGGAGAAAGTTATCGAGCATTACGTTCCAGCCCGTACCCAAACTGTCACCGAAATTTGGCAGCAGTCTGTAGTTTCTGTTCTTTTCAAGTGTTGCGTTCATTGTGATGTTGCGTTATTGATTCGGAACAAATGTAAACACTGTTGCTTAAGTAACTTTAATACTATAGTAGTGAAATTCAAATATCCTACTTTGGTATGCATGGCACTACTTTAGTAGGATTGCGGATTTCGGAAGGTGAGACTTCGGATTGCGGATTGCGGATTGCTTGCGGATTGCAGATTGCGGATGTAAAAATCCGAAATCGACAATCCGAAATCCGAAATAATGTGAATACATTTACAGAATGCTTGTCATACTCTACACCCTGGTTTTCATAATATCCCTGGCACTGACAGTCCTGGGAATAATTCTTTCGTCACGATTAAGGAACAGGCAGAAGCAGGAGATCTTTTCCCCACTATTGTACTTCCAGGTATTCATTTTCACATTCGGGTTCTATGGAATCTGGGGGCAGGTTTTCATCAGCAGATTCCTTTCTGAATATATTTCTGCAGACCTGATCACCCGTGTTTCAAACTTCGCTCTCCTGATGGGTCTCCCCTTCCTGATCTTTGCATGGCTTATGCTCATTCAGTTCGCAGCCGGCATCTCAGGAAGAAAAACCCGCGGGTGGAGTATTAGTCTGTTCCTTACCGGGAACTTTGCCGTTCTATTTGTCATTGGTTACTGTATTGCAGAAAAGAACATAGGAGATCCGCTGCATTTGATAATATACTACTTCATTCTCATGAATATTATCTGGACCCTGCTTGGATCATACCTGATCCATCTTCCGCTGAAGGGCAGGGCAATTGTTCATGAACATGACAGGAAGATCACCTCACCCCTGATATCGGTAATTGGTGCAGCCTCGTGCATCCCTCTCCTGTTCTACAGCGACCAGTCATGGATCGCACTTATATTCATCTTCCTCTTCTTTGCGGGGAATACCTTCCTCCCGGTATATTTCAGTTACGGAACATTAGTTTCCGTTTCACCGGCCGAATCGGAAGAGGATCCCTCCTTTGAAAGTTTCTGCAGGAAATACGAAGTCTCCCCCCGGGAGTCGGACATAATCATGGAAATATGCAACGGCCTTAGTAACAAGGAGATATCTGAGAAACTATTTATCAGCCTTCAGACAGTGAAGGATCATACCCACAGGATATACATTAAAACCAATGTGAAGAGCAGGGTACAGCTGATAAACCTGGTAAAGGAGGAAGGGAAGACTTAAGGTCGTGCAGTTGTGCAGTCCGGCAGTCTTGCAGTCTTGTCGAAGCGGAGATCCCGGACTTAGCGTCGGGACTGTAAGAATGCGAGGAAGATAAGAAGCGGTCCGCCCCGGAAATCAAGTTCCACTGAATTGCCGGTTGCTTCATTAAGGGTGGCCTCCCACCAGTTCTTCAGCTTTCTTCTTACAAGAGGGAATCTCAACCCATTCGAAGTGATCTCCGTCTCGGGATTAATTGAGAATACAGAGATCTGCTGGCCGGGGAAGGTCTCTATCCTGCAGCTATCATGAATAGGAAGGAAAATGCCGTTATCCGTGATCATCCGGATACGGACAAATTTTGAATATTCCGCGAGCAGAGAGATATTCCCGATCGAATGGTCTTCGCGTTTGCCTGTTGCTCCCAGTATGGTAATGTCATCATATCCCGACTTCCTGCACCATTCAACTGCTTTGGTGAGGTCGTTGGTTTCCTGGTTTTCGTCTGTGAAGATCCTGTCGGCGAATGCCGAGGCCAGTTCCTTATCAAGGGTATCCATATCGCCGACGATAGCGTCAGGGGTCATGCCATGCTTCACAAGGGAACGGGTGCTGCCGTCGCAGCAGACTATCACACCTGCCTTTTTAAGGTGTCCCAGTGGCACCTCGTGTGTCGGAAAGCTTCCGTCTGCAAGAATTACTGCCTGTGTCATGAATGCAAGTTTGTTATTTCAGCGATTTTTTCCAAGCCGCCAGTCCCGCAAAGGACATTGCACAATATACCATATATAATATAACTGTAGGATAGAGTCCCCTGGTGAAAAACAGTATCGCTGCAGAGATGTTCACGACAATCCAGAGGAACCAGTGCTCATAGATTTTCCGGGCAAGCATCCAGGTGGCTATAACCGACAAGGATGCAATGAAGGAATCCCATGCCGGCACAGGAGAGTCCGTGAGCCTGTCGAGAACCTGCCACATGGCAATGTAAATTATGATAAAGGTTACGGCAAGCCTGACTCCTGTTTTCAGGGTGATCCTGGATACATGCAGTTTTTCCACGGATCCGGAAACACCCCCCGGGCCCCCCTCAAGGGGGGATACTTCCTGTGACTGCCCTGAGCCCTGAGCCCTTCGCCCTGTTCCTTTATGCCACCAGTACCACCCCATCACACTGATCACCAGGTAATAAGCCTGCAAGCTCATATCAGCATAGAGTTTCCCGGTAAAGAATACCCAGATATATACGGCAGAGGTTATAATACCTACGGGCCAGAGCCATAAATTCTGCCTCACTTCGAGGAACACGTAAAGAATACCTGTGACCGCCCCGAAAATTTCAATCCAGTTATTTGATATCCAGTCTGATATTCCCAATTGCATCCTAAAAGCTTATTGCTGCCATGAACATCACATTGGTTCCTGCCTGCGGGAAGAAGTAAGCCCATGTACGCTCCTGCCCCGCTTCAGACCAGGTGCCGCCGTATGCATTGCTCTCATACTTTTTATTGAAGATATTGTTTACAAGCACCTGGAAATCAAAATTTTTAAGCCTTTTCACCCTGGGCTCCCATGTTATGCGGAGGTTATTTACAAAGTAGCCGTCAAGCATCCTGTCAATGCTCATCGTATTGTCGAAATACTGCCTGCCGACGAGCTTGCTGATTAGGTGGACTTCGATGTTCCGCGGCAGTTTCAGGTTTATGTCGCTGCTTCCGGTAATTGCAGGGGAATAAGCAATGTCGACAGTACCGAAATCCTTGCTTTTGTAAGCACCCTCCCATGTAACAGTGTCATAATCCGTGTAATAACCGGTAAAATCAGTAATCTTGTTCCTGCTGAGCGTCATGGTAAGGTTCCAGTCGAGGAAAGAGGCCGGTTTCAGTCCTGCAGTAAGCTCAATGCCAAGACGATAGCTTCGAGGGACATTAGTCATAATTGTGTAGCCGGTATTACTGAGCTCGCCTGTGGGTACAAGCTGATCATGGTAATACATATAGTATCCGTTTGCGCTGAGGGAATATTTGTCCTTCCTGAGGCTGTAGCCGGCTTCAGTATCGTAAAGGCGTTCCCGTGAAGGTGTTGCCTCAGGGTCTCCGGCAGCCTCCTTGAAATCGGCACGGCTGGGCTCCCGTCCTGCAACTGAAAATGAAAGCCACATATCCTGGTCTCCGGATAAAGACCAGAAGATACCGGCTTTGGGATTTACAAAGCTGAACCTGTGCTTCTGGCTTAAATCCTTCAGGTCATCATCCCTTCCTTTCATGTTGTAAAAAATGTGCCTGTACTGGAGGTCTCCGTAAATGGAAAGTTTACTGCTTACTGACCATGTTGACTTGGCATAAAGGCTGGCCTCACTCTTGGTTCCTGTGTTGAGGTACCACCTGTAATCGTGACTGAGGCCGCCGGTATGCTGCATCCATATCAGACGTCCGAAATGATCTCCGCTATAGTAATTAAGGCCTCCTCCGATTATCGATTCTGTCCTTTCCTTCTTCGATTTAAGCGACCATACCATTCCGTAAAAGTCGTTCGACATCCACTTCCGGCGTATCAGGTCGGTGACCGAGATTACAGTATCAGGTTTCCTGAAGTCCGGCAGTCCGTATTTTCCCAGTTCCTGGTCTTCCCTGTACTCTTCATAGTAACCCTTACCCTTTGTATAATGGAATGCGGAACTGAAGTTCACATCTTCATTCAGTTTCAGGCTGTAGATAAGCTGGTAATGATCCTGCCGGTAATTATCACTCTCGTTGTCATAGTACTTTAAGGTACCGTTATCGTCGGTATATTCACCGGCAGGATTATAGCGGCGGTCAGTCTCAAGCATCTCCAGGGGTACGCCCCACCATCCTATTCCGGTATGCTCCTCTCCCAGGATTATATTTGCCCTGAGCCTTGACCGGCCGGCCATCAGGAGCCCTGACAGATGAAGTGACCTGTGATCTGAACCGGTTCTCCGGATATAACCGTTGCTTTTCAAACGTGAAAGACGCATCTGCAGCGCAAACCTGTCTGCCAGAAGACCTGTCCCTGCTGCCATGCTGTATTTAACCGTACCGAAGGAACCTGCTGACGCGGCAGCCCTGGCAAACGGCTCATAATCAATGCTTCTGGTCTGCATACTCACTGTTCCCCCGAAAGCGCCGGCTCCGTTGGACGACGATCCCACACCTCTCTGCACCTGTATGTTGTCGACTGAGGCTGCAAGGTCCGGGAGGTCGACCCAGAACACAGTCTGCGATTCCGGGTCGTTAAGCGGCACACCATCGAGTGTGACATTGATCCTGCTGGCGTCGGTACCCCTGATACGAAGGCTGGTATATCCCGTGCCGTTACCGGCTTCCGAGGTCTCAACCAGCGATGGGGTGAGGCTGAGGATGAATGGAATGTCGGCACCCGTATTAAGCTTGCGGATCTGTTCACTGGATATGATTGAGTATGCCAGCGGTGATTTGTTACCTGCACGCACCGCCTCCACTATTACTTCTCCGGCCATAACGGAGGATAGTACAAGTCGTATTTCCAGTTCTGCCCTGCCCTTCAGGCTTAGTTCTTTTTCAGCGGTCTCATAACCCAGGTATGAGACTCTCAAAATGAAAATACCATCACTGAGACCAGTGAAAATGAAATTTCCATCCTTATCGCTGATGACTCCCTTCAGTGTTCCGGCTATGGTTACTGATGCTCCCTGAAGCGGACTTCCCTCGTGATCGGTTACCCTTCCTGTTATTACTGAACTTCCAGCCTGTGAAAAACAGAGATCCGGCAATAGAATAAGTAAGACGAGGAGTATGATAATAATCCTTTTCATTGCTACACCTTAGTTTCTTCACCGAGGTGTCTCTAAAGCTGATTGCATGATACTCTCTCTTCCCTCCGCCGGCATTACCCGGATCAGGTTTTAAGGGTATGATCTCAGCCCGTTGTATTAAGGCACCCCGTATTCAGAAGCTACAAAGTTAAAAACCTTTTTCCTGTATTGCAATTTTTTTTAAATTAGCAGATAAATCAACCTGAATGAAAGAGCTTCTTTCCAAACTCAATTATAAAGGGCAGCTGAGGATCGCTGTCATAAACGCCGAAGAAAGTTTTTACAAGGAAGTGGCTAAAGAGCTCAAAGGAGTGATCACCGACGACGACATTGACCAGCGTTGTCCGTACGACTTCATGATCCTTTTCGTAAAATCGACCGATGACGTGAACATACTTGCGCCGGTAGCCCTGCACAACCTTACAGCTGACGGAGTTCTCTGGTTCTGCTATCCGAAAAAGACATCGAAGAAATACAAATCGAACCTGGAACGCGACAGGGGCTGGAAGGCGCTGAACGATGCAGGGTTTTACGGGATAAGAATGGTTTCAGTGGATGATGACTGGTCGGCGATGAGGTTCAGGAATATCAGGTTCATCAAATCGACGTCGGACAGGTTTCCGAAAAAATGATTAAGACCACAAAAATAAAAACCCCCCTGGGAGAGATGGTTGCAGGTGCCACAAAAGAGGGTATTTGTTTCCTTGAATTTGCCGACAGGGAGAACATCGGGGAAATATATGAAGAGCTGGCAAAGGTTTTCAATACTTCCGTCAGACCGGGTATCAGGTTAAACCTGTTCAGGCTGAAAAAAGAGCTTAAGGAATATTTTAGTGGTAAGAGAAAAACTTTTACGGTCAGGCTCATAACTCCCGGAACCGAATTTCAGCAGACAGTATGGAAGCAGCTACAGGGGATTCCCTACGGTGAAACAATTTCCTACCAGAAACAAGCAGAAATTCTAAGTAATACAGGGGCTACAAGAGCTGTCGCCCAGGCCAACGCCTCCAACAGGATTGCCCTCGTGATCCCATGCCACAGGGTTATTGGTGCTGATGGTGCGCTGGTTGGTTACGGAGGCGGCCTCAAGAGGAAGAAATGGCTGCTCGACCATGAAAAAAAATATTCAGGGAAAGCCGTCGAACTTGACCTTTTTCAAACCTGAATAACAAATACTTAATAATGAAAAAAATTCGTCGTGGTAAACTTCTTTTACCATTTATCCTGTTGATAGTACTTATTGCTGCCGGATGTGCCGACAGCGAAAATGTGGATCAGTGCCTGTCAGGACATACTTACGGATTCTTTGGCGGACTGTGGCATGGTTTCATTGCACCGTTCGACTTTATTGCCATGCTGTTCAATGACGAGATAACCATGTATGCACAGAACAATAACGGCGGTCTGTATGCACTGGGATTTCTTCTGGGAAGCGGAGGCTGGGGATTCTTCGGAGGAAGAGGGATAAGAAGAGTGCAGCATTCACGTGTCAGTTTTCAGTCAGATAAATTTGATAAAGCTGAGATCGTAGAATAATACCTCTCCCCAACCTCCCGCTGAGGCGGGACAAGCTCTCCTCCAGTAGGGAGGGGCTTAATCTACGGGTAATTTAAGAACCCCCTTCTCTCCCTGGGAGAAGGGGGCAGGGGGATGAGGTCGTAGGATCGTAAGGAATTGAGGTATAGATGTTTGATTGATTTATTTATGAGGTTTTTATTATTTTTAGTGTCTATTGTATTTACTACCTCCTGCTTCTCGCAGCAGAAAGAACTACTGCATCTCTGGCCCGGCAAGGTGCCCGGGGAGCTAAAGGATAAAGGGAAACCCGTCATAGATACAGTACGAAGGGACGGAGTGCTCCGTTACACTGAGATCACCAATCCCTCCCTCGAGATTTGGCCTGCAGGCCCGGAATCAAACACCGGTGCTGCATTGATAATATGTCCCGGAGGCGGTTATGCCAGGCTTGCCTACGACAAGGAAGGGACTGAGATTGCAGCATGGCTTAATAAATACGGCATATCGGCATACGTGCTTTCATACAGGATCCCGAATAAAAGAAGCGGCGCTCTCCAGGATGCCCAGAGAGCAATCAGGCTGGTCCGCCATAATGCTGCCAGCTGGAAAATCGACCCCGGCAGGATTGGCATCATCGGATTCTCTGCAGGAGCGGATGTCAGCGCAAGATCAGCTATCCTGAGTAACATGAAAACATATCAGCCTGTCGATAAAGCCGACAGTGCATCCTGCCGTCCCGATTTTGCCATGCTTATATATCCGGCTTATTTCGACCAGGGTGAGAACAGGTCACTCACACCTGACCTGAAAATAACCCCGGCAACACCCCCTGTATTCATTTTCCAATCGGCCGATGACGGACTTGCCAACAGCGCCCTGGTGATGGCAGGTGCGCTCAGGGATGCAAAGATCCCTGTTGAGCTTCATCTGGTTCCTAAAGGCGGCCATGGCTATGGACTGCGTAAGGGAAATCCTGCTGCTGAGGCATGGCCTGATCTTGCAGAAAAATGGCTTTTCACAATTATAAAACCGACAAACTGATCAACCTATGACAGACCATTCACACGACCAGGAATGCTGCCCGGCATTTGATCCCAAACCCTGGGATTATGTCACCCACAACTGGGTTGACAAGACCTTTATCAAAGATCAGATAAGACAGTTCTTTCACATGCCTCTGCCTAATCAGATGGCAAAAGTGATAGGCAGAATGTGGAAGAAGGCACAGGATGCAGGTGCTGCCACTGAGATGAAAGACTTTCTTATACTTGCTTACGATCCGTCGCCCTGGAGAAGCGAACTTTTCATGACTGTGACAAAAGAGGTGCCCGGAGCTGAAAACGTGAAATTCACGGGTACTTATATAAGCAAGGTCTTTGACGGCCCCTATAACCATGTCCCTAAATACCTTAATGAATTCAGGAGATACCTGGTTTTAAAGGATCTTACCGCAAAAAGATACTTCTTCTACTATACAACGTGCCCGAAATGTGCAAAGAAATACGGGCATAACTACATTGTTGCATTCGCAGAGATCTGATAATCAATGATAAAGATATACAATTCACCCTCTGTGATAAAGGCAGAAGGGAAAGGAGACAAGATAATAAAGGAATTTATCGGGCTGGTAAACAGCGGTACATCTGAGATCAGCATCGCGCACATGAAGAGTCCGGCAGGCTGGGAAGAACCTGCACAGACTCCTGAATTTAATGAATATACACTTGTATTGAATGGCTGCCTGAAGGTCGAGTCAGACGGTAAGGAGTTCTTGGTCAGGGGAGGGGAAGCCATTCTCGCTCCAAAGGGAGAGAAGATCAGGTACAGTTCTCCCCTGGAAGGAGGTGCAGAATATATAGCAGTCTGCGTCCCCGCTTTTTCACAAGCAAAGGTGCACCGCGATGAATAGGTGTTATAATGGTCTGCCCGGACTAAGGATACTACTTGTATCATTTATAGTAACGCTTTTAAACTGGCAGGCAGCGGATTCGCAGGATTCCATCTACACGAAATCTGATTTCGCACCTGATCTGGATGTAATTCTCAAGGTCAAGACCGAATATGATCTTGATAATTCACTCATCCGCTTTGAGGTCAGAAATGCCCGCTTTGGACTCAAGGGCAGGATCAACGATTATATGTCCTATAAAGTTGAGCTTGACCTTTCAGATGAGGGAAAGATGAAGATGCTCGATGCCTACATAAGGCTCAGCCCATTGAAGAGAATAGATATCTACTTGGGACAGAGAAAGATACCCTTCAGTACCGACTATATGAGAAACCCTGCGGAGAATATTTTCGCAAACCGCTCCTTCCTGGCAAAATATATAAACGACGGCATGCGCGATATAGGTTTTTATATTGATTACAGGTCCGGAGGAGGAATCCCATTGAATATTTTGATCGGGGCAGTTAACGGTACAGGAAACAACAACCCTCAGTGGATAAGCAGACCAAATGTTACAGGCAGGATCGTGGCAGGTCAGGAAGAAGGTTTAAGGGTAACAGGTAATATTTATTATGGTGCAACAGAATTCAGGGAACATCTTTTGATGGCAGGTGGTGAGATAAGATATTCAAGGAACAATTTTTTTGTTGAATCGGAATATATAAGCAGGAACTGGACAGATACAATCGGCATGAGAAAGAATGATGACGGTTTGTATATCCACTCTTACTATAACTTCCGGCCCGAAAGGAAAATGATCAAAATTATCTCTCCCACAGTGAGGTGGGATTTTATCGGCAGGTCGGTATTCACTGAAGAGACAGAAGCGAGCAGGCTTACCCTCGGCATAAACGCGGGATTTGAACCGAGACAGTTTTATTCAGAGATAAGGCTGAACTACGAAAACTACTTCAGGAGCAGTCTTCCAATTCATACAGACAAGCTAACCCTTGAGTTCATTTCCCGGTTCTGAACCTGACGGTTTTCCCTTCCTCCTTTTTCTTACTGATTTTACGATAAGGATAATCAGAAAGGCTGCTCCCAGTGCAATAAGAGCATCATCGAGGTAAGGCAGTATCCCGTCCTTGTATTCATATGCGAAGTAACCCACTACAGCCAGGATAATGTTCCATAATCCGGCTCCGGCGGTGGTGAAGATTATGAAATTCCGCATATTCATCCGGGCAAGTCCTGCAGGAATGGATATAAGCTGGCGCACGGCCGGTACCAGACGTCCAATGAAGGTGGATGTGTTGCCATACTTCACAAAGTATTCTTCCGCATGGATGATCTTTTCCTCCGAAAGAAGAAGTATCCTTCCGGCCTTTGAACCGGCGAGTTTGTAAACAAGCGGTCTGCCCAGGTATTTTGCCAGATAATAATTTACGAGAGCACCGATCAGGGCACCGATGGTCCCTGCCAGAACCACAAGAAAAACATTCAGCCCTCCCTCTGCAGCCTTGTAAGCTGCAAAAGGGATCACAACCTCCGATGGAAAAGGAATGAAGGAACTTTCAATCACCATCAGGAGGGCAACAGTCAAATAATTCAGATTGGCCATGTACCAGTCTACAACTGTTTGAATGATTTCCATGCGTCAGTCAGTCTTGAGGCGTCAAATATATCAACATTTCTTTAATGATCCTTGATCCGTATAAACAGTCTTTATTTCACCTTTCATTTCTGTTTCATTGAAGGAACAGGCAGGGGGATCCCGGTTTTAACAGGTTCACCGAAATCGGGTGTTCCGTCATTCTTCCAGCTGAACTTCTGGGCACGTGGTGACCTGAACCTGCCGCATCCCTGTCCGGCGGCCGGGTTGGCATGATAAAGTATCCAGTCTTCTTTCCCATCGGGAGATTTGAAAAATGAATTATGTCCGGGGGCAAATATCCCGTCTCCTGCTTTCCCTCTGAAAACAGGCTGCGGGTTTTTCTTCCATGCAGTAGGATCCAGGACGTCGTCGCTACCGTTAAAGGTCAGCAAACCAAGGCAGTAATTATCCGTCCAGCAGCCACTTGCAGAGTAAATTACAAACAACCTGTCGTTCCTTTGAAGAGCTACAGGTCCTTCGTTGACATCAACGTGCGGAACATCGTTGGGGTTATTCAGGTCACCGACCCTCTCCCAATCATATTCCGGGATTGATATAAGTGACCTTTCTCCGCTTATGGTCCATGGATTTTCCATAAGGCCGATGTAAATGCTCTGGCGGCCGTTCACGTCACCCTCCCATCCCGACCAGATGAAATACATTTTATTCCGGTATGTGAAAACTGAGCCGTCAATTGCCCATTTATCAGAGGGATCCGACACCTTTCCCAGGAATTTCCAGGTTCCTGCCAAAGGGTCTGCCGATTGATTTTCAATCACATACATCCGGTGATTCTTATTATCCCCCTCATCTGCAGCAAAATACATGTACCATTTCCCATTAAGAAAATGCAACTCCGGCGCCCATATCTGTTTTGAATATGAAGTACCTTCCGGAGGTGTCCAGATTACTTTTCTCTCCGAAAGCACCAGGTCGTCGAGGTTCGTGCCTTTCCTGATAAAAAGATTGCTGCCCGATGTGTTCGTATAATAGTAGAATCCGTCCCTGAATATAATCCATGGATCAGCTCCCGATGAAAAGAGCGGGTTTGTAAAAGTTCTGGCCGGCTGTGCAACCTGGCTGCTGGCATCAGGAGATAAAAACAATACTGCAACAAAAACCACTGTTAACTTTCTCATAGATCATTGCTTTTTAAACATGACTGTGGCAGCAGCCTCATATAGCATGCGCGCGGTTTCCATTGCGCAATTTGTGCAGAGTAAAAACTGCCGGTCAATCTTCATATCACAAGGGCTAATAAACATCTTTTCATAATAATTTACTATTCTTCAATTTCATGTTTGTACATCTAAAGATATTTAAAAATCTCTATGTTGAGTTAAAGTCTTTTAACCCCCGCCTCAATCCCTCCTATATCCCTCTACTTCTTTGGCGGATGGTTTGGGGAGAGGCCTTTAGACCTGCCTCACCCCCTCTTATCCCCCTCTCCCAGGAGAGAGGGGGAGGCTAAGAGATTTATATTCAGTTTAATATGCGAAATAACAGAATCTATATTATATATTACATCATCATTTTTATACCTTATTATCTTAATTCCAAATCTTTCAAGTTCACCGGAACGGCTGTCATCATATTCTGCCCTTTCTTCTTGGAGATGGACATCCCCATCTACCTCAATTATTAACTTAATACTGTGACAATAAAAGTCAGCAATGAAAAAATCAACAGGATGTTGTCTTCTGAAAACAAATCCTTCTTTTCGGAATTTCTTCAGATTATTCCATAAGATCTTCTCAGCTTCAGTAGGATTCTTTCTCATCCTTTCAGCCAACCTGAAAAGATATGCCCTGGCTCCATAATACATATCTCTTTCTACTGACTTCCCGAGATAAACCATATTAAGATAGTCTTAATCATTCTTCAAGCCCCTCCCACCTGGGGAGAGCTTGTCCCGCCTCAGCGGGAGGTTTGGGGAGAGGCTGTATCCCCCCTCTTTTATCCCTCTACCTCTTTGGCGGGAGGTTGGGGAGAGGCCTTTAACCATCCAGGAATTGCGTTGGCAAGGATGACGATCACTGAAATAAAAATGGCCATGGTAAGAACAAAGTTAATCAAGCCCGGGACGAAAGTTGTTTTCTCCAGCAACTGGGGAATATAGATATTCTTAATATTCAGTACTGCTGCGGTCATGGTGGTGACACCCACGAATGTCATCGGTAAAATGGTGACCCACGCAAAGCGGGCTCTCCCCCTGTTGATTATATAAGATGTTCCGACGGCAAGGGCAATAGTTGCCAGAAGCTGATTAGCTGTGCCGAACATAGGCCATATTGTTGAGATCGTTCCTGTATATATAAAGTATCCCCATGAAAAGACTATCACAGCACTTGTGAAGAGGTTTCCCGGCAGCCAGTTCGTTCTCAGGAAAGGCTTGTATACCTTGCCGAGGGCTTCCTGGAGCAGGAATCTTCCGATGCGTGTCCCCGCGTCGATGGTTGTGAGGATGAAGAGGGCCTCGAACATTATGGCAAAATGGTACCAGTACGACATAAGGTGGCCCATACCCGGTATCGATGAAAATATGAAAGCCATACCCACCCCTAGCGACACGGCTCCTCCGGTCCTCCCTGCGATCTTTTCCCCAACGGCGGCTGAAAGCTGATCGATGTTCGATTCAGTGAATCCCATTGCATGAAGCTTCGGCAATATAGCCTGCAGTTTTTCGACAGGAACATTTATCTGGAAATAATCGAGGGGCAGAAGGCTTGTGGCTGCGATCAGCGCCATAATGCTCACAGTCCCCTCCACCAGCATCGATCCCACCGCAATTGGTTTAATGTCGGCATGCTTCATCACCATCTTGGGTGTCGTTCCCGAACTTACTAGAGCATGAAATCCGGATATTGCTCCGCAGGCTATAGTAATAAAGAGGTATGGAAAGAGCTTACCGGGGATAATAGGTCCGTTACCTTTGATGTATTCCGTAAAGGCAGGCATCTTTATCTCAGGAGCCACTATTATGAGACCTACTGCCAGCATGCCTATGACGGAGATCTTCATAATGGAACTCAGGTAATCGCGTGGTGAAAGGAGCAGCCATACCGGAAGGGCTGAGGCAATGAATCCGTATCCTGCAACAAGAAGTGTCAGGGTTTTTCGGTCGAATGTGAACCATGGTGCGAACCTCGATTCCGGCACATACCTCCCTATCACGACAGCGAGAACAAGGAGTATCACTCCGGCTATGGTTGCTTCCACGGCCTTGCCTTTCCTCACCCTGAATATCCATATCCCCATGAGGATGGCGATAGGGATTGTTGAAGCGATAGTGAAGGTACCCCAGGAGCTCTCCGCGAGGGCGTTGACCACCACCACTCCCAGTCCTGCAAGAGCGACAATAATAATAAGAAGGATGGCAAAGGTCGTTGTGCCTCCGCTAACCTTGTTTATCTCTTCCCGTGCAATCAGGGCAAGCGATTTTCCGTCATGTTCCACCGAAGCTGTGAGGATAACGAAATCGTGCACGGCGCCGGCCATCACTGCGCCTATAAGCATCCAGAGGAATCCCGGCATAAACCCGAACTGAGCGGCCAGCACCGGCCCGACAAGGGGACCTGCTCCGGCAATGGCTGCAAAATGATGACCGAAGAGGATCCAACGGTTCATCGGGTAATAATTCTGCCCGTCGAAAAGCCTGTGTGCGGGAGTCGGCCCTGTATCGCGGCTTACTGCAACCTTCGCAGCAACAAAACTGAAATAAAACCGGTATGCCAGGGCAAAGAGCGCTACAGTACCGATCACAACAGGCATTACGTTCACCGTAACTTATTTTCAGGATTTAAGGATGGAACAAAATTAGCATTTCCTTCAACCCTGACAAATCCGCATATAGGTAAAAATACCTAATTATTGACAACCATGCCTACAGGTTAAATTTATGATTTGCAGTTGAAGGTAATAATTGTATCTTGCATAAATCAGGGTATTTAACAGGGTAATCAAATAATAAATTTCAGGCAGATTGTCGAATTTAAAATCAGGATTATGGTAGTAGAACGCACATTCGATCTTCTTGAGAGGTTCAGGGAGAGATTCATTGAAAAGGACGATGTACTATGCGGCAAACTGAACGGAGAATGGGTTCGTTACAGCGCTCGGGATTATAACGGGTATTCTCACAATTTCAGCTACGGACTGCTCGAAAAGGGAATAAAACGGGGCGACAGGATCATTACCATTTCCAATAACCGGCCGGAATGGAATTTCGCCGATATGGGAATATCGATGGCCGGGGCTGTCCATGTCCCCATTTTTACCTCACTGAGCATATCAGACTATCAATACATAATCGCGCATTGTGAAGCCGCTATGATATTCGTTGCAGACCGCAAGATGTTCAAGACCGTAAGCCCTGCTATTGCAATGTCGGGAAGAGACATCCCTGTATATTCATTCGACGATATTGAGGGAATACCCGGCTGGAAAGAGATCATCGAAGCCGGAAAAGCAAGCGCTGAAAAACACAGGGCTGAAGTTGAAAGTATCAAATCGTCAATTAAGCCTGATGATTTTGCGAGCCTCATCTACACTTCCGGTACTACAGGAAGATCGAAGGGAGTGATGCTTACTCACAGGAACATGGTAAGCAACTTCCTTGCAGCGGCTTCTGTTTTCAAGCTGTCACCCGAAGACAAATACCTGAGCATCCTGCCGCTTTGCCATGTGGGCGGGCGACTGGGAAACTACCAGACCCAGTTCAGCGGAAGCAGTATATATTATGCTGAGAACATGGGAACCATAGCTGCAAATATGGCAGAGATCAAACCTGACGGTTTTGATGCAGTGCCGAGGGTGCTTGAAAAGTTCTATGATGTTATCATTTCCAAAGGGAACAAGCTGACCGGCATGAAGAAGAAGCTCTTTTTCTGTGCAGTGAACCTCGGTCTGAGGTACCAGCCATTCGGAGAGAACGGCTGGCTTTATGAAATGAAACTGAAGATCGCCGATAAGCTGATATTCAGCAAGTGGCGCCAGGCTCTTGGAAACAGGGTAAGGATAGTCGGATGCGGCGGGGCAAGCCTGCAGCCGCGGCTCGAAAAAGTGTTCTGGGCTGCAGGTATCAAGATCATCAACATGTATGGGCTTACCGAAACCTCACCCATCATTACCATTAACAGGACCGAAAAGGGAATGGTCAAACTCGGATCCGTCGGGATGACAATTGAGGGGGTGGAATTAAAGATAGCTGATGACGGAGAAATACTCTGCAAGGGGCCAAATGTTACTCCGGGGTATTACAGGGATCCGGAACTTACCAGCCAGGCATTCGACGGGGAGGGATGGTTCCATACAGGAGATATAGGTCATATTGAGGATGGGAAATTCCTGATGGTCACCGACAGGAAGAAGGAGATCTTCAAGCTGTCGAATGGGAAATTCATTGCCCCGCAGGTGATCGAGAATATCTTCAAGGAATCACCGGCAATCGACCAGATCATGGTTATCGGGGAACATGAAAAATTCGCTTCTGCACTCATCTCCCCTAATTTCAAGTATTTCGATGACTGGAAAAAAGCGAACCTGATCTCGTTTGAGAACAATGAGGAACTTGTAAAGAACAGGAAAGTGCAGGAATACTTCAATTCGGAAATTGAAAGGATAAACAGCAGGCTCAGCACACCGGAGAGGATATCCAGGTTTCGTCTAGTCCAGGAAGAATGGACACCGGCAACAGGAGAACTCTCTCCAACCCTCAAATTAAGACGCCAGTTTATTCAGGACAAGTACAGGTCCCTAATAGCCCAGGTCTATGCAAAGTAACAGGCTGATAAGGGTTTCCGGCAAAAAAACGGAAAAGCTATTTCTTAAAGTCCCTAGAATCATTTATAAGGATGATGGAACGTGGGTCTGTCCTCTCGACAACGATATCCGGGCTGTTTTTGATCCGGCGAGAAATACGTATTTCAGGCACGGCAAGGTGGAGAGATGGGTACTCATGAATCCCAGGGGAAAGCTTATAGGCCGGATTGCTGCCTTCATTGACTTCAGCCTGAGCAACACTTACGAACAGCCCACCGGGGGAATGGGATTCTTTGAATGCATCAACGACAGGGAAGCCGCCTTCCTTCTGTTCGACACTGCACGCGACTGGCTTAAAAGCGAAGGAATGGAAGCAATGGACGGTCCGATCAATTTCGGAGAAACGGACAAATTCTGGGGCCTGCTCGTCGACGGCTTCACCCACCCCTCCTTTGATGTACCATATAACCAACCCTATTACAAAAACCTCTTTGAGGAATACGGATTCCGGACATATTACAAGATGGAAGGGTTTCACCTCGACATCACAGTACCCCTGCCGGAAAGAGTTATGAAAATAGGTGAATGGGTCCTGCATAAACCCGGTTATACATTCAGGCACTTCACCTGGAAAGAGGAGACTGAACGGATAAACGACTTTGCAATAGTTTTCAACGAAGCCTGGGCTTCATTCAAGAAGCATTTTGAACCTCTCGATCCCGCGTATATCAGGGAGGTGCTCAGGAAAGGGAAACCAATCATAGATGAGGAGTTTATCTGGATAGCATATTTTGAGGGAAAACCGATCGGGATCTACCTGATGTTCCCTGACCTGAACATGATCCTGAAACACCTGAACGGAAGGCTTGACATCCTCAGCATAATCAAATTCCTTTGGCTTAAAAGAAGTAAAACTATGACCAGGGCTAAGGGATTGCTGATGGGTGTAATACCCAAATTCCAGAATCACGGAATAGAATCGGCTTTCATCTGCAATCTTATTGAAGTCTTTAAAAGAAAGAACCACTATACCGAGATCGAGTTTTCGTGGGTCGCCGATTTCAATCCGCGGATGAGAAAGATATTCATGGCCGTCGGATGCCAGCCTGTAAAGAACTATATTACTTACCGTTACCTGTTCGACAGGAACAGGGAATTTAAAAGATATCCCATACCGGATGAATTATGACATTATTATTATAGGTGGCGGGCTTGGAGGTCTGACCGCCGGAGCGAAGCTTGCCAGAGAGGGAAAGAAAGTCTTCCTCGTTGAACAGCATGACAGGCCCGGAGGCTGTGCAACCACATTCAGGAGAAAAGGATTCACATGCGAAGTAGGCCTTCATGAGATGGACGGGCCTTCCGACACCGATCTTAAGACAAGGATCTTCAGCGAACTCGGGGTGCTCGATAGTGTGAAGTTCATCAAACTGCACGATTTCTACCATTTCATAAACGACCGCATAAGGATAACGATCCCTCACAGCCCGGCAGAGGCCCGGAAACTTCTGGGAGAAGCTTTTCCTGAAGAGAAGCAGGGGATTGAGGCATATTATTCCAGGGTCCTCTACCCTAAGAAAAAAATCCCCGGATTCGACCTGCAGGGAGAAATGTCTCTCGGTGAATTCCTGGATGCCATCATCAGGAACGAAGACCTTAAGCTGGTACTGCTTGGCAACCTGGGTTATTTCAGCGATGATCCCTATTCGCTTTCCCTTACGTACTACTGCGCAGCACAGGCAAGGTATTTCAACAACGGATCGAGTTATATAATGGGAGGGTCACAGAAACTTTCGGATCATCTTGCAGGATATATCCGCAGCCACGGAGGAGAAGTTCTGCTGAACCACCTGGTGACCGGCATCCTTGCTGAAAACGACAGGCTTAAAGGGATAACCTACACGAATGTAAAAGGTCCGGGCAGCGAAATCAAGGAAGCGCTTGCTGCAGATATAATTGTCAATGCTGCCATGCCGGGGATAATCGGACTTCTGCCTTCAGCCGAGGGATCAGAACTTAAAAACGCCATTGGCGGGCAGAAACCTGGTAATTCGCTGCTGACAGTATACTTTGGATTCAGGAAACCGCTTGAAAGTATCGGACACCGGCATTATTCGATATTTGTCTATGACGGTTCGGTGAATAAAATCTCGGATATCAGGGCCAACAACAGGGATGATTTCAGCAGAAGGAGCTTCACCTTTGTCGACTACGGGCAGATTGAATCGGGACTGGCGCCTGAAGGTAAAAGCACAGGTGCTCTCTGTTGCACTGATTACATTGAAGACTGGGCATCCCTTTCAGAAAGTGAGTACAGGGCAAAAAAGGATGAAGCAGCCTTAGCGTTCACGTTGAGGCTGGAAAAGCTCATCCCGGGAATAACTGACCTGATCGAATATCGCGAGGTCGCCACCCCGGTGACGGTGAAACGGTATACACTCAATCCCGGGGGCGCAGTATATGGATTCAGGCAGGAACCTTTCAGGCCTGCCGTTGATACCGAAAAGACAGCAGGGAATCTGCATTTCGCATCGGCATGGTCAAAAACCGGGGGCGGTTTTTCAGGAGCGATCTATGCCGGATACCTTTGTGCCACAGGGATCCTGAAGAAAAAAACTGTCTGAAGGTAAAAGATCAGTCAACCCTTTCGATTCTTCTGTGAACCGGTTGATTAATTGTTATCGGCACCTGCTCTTCGATTGTTATCGTAGAATCGAGGTTAAGAGTTTTGATGTCCGATATGCTTATTCTCCTCACCAGCGAGTGCAGTGAAAGAGTGAAGTTCTCCCATGTAGAAAGTGTATAGTCGCGCGACATAATCCTGTCTATCAGTATGAACCTGAAGTCACCCTCAAAATCATGTTTCCTTAGCGAACTGAAGCTGGAATGCAGTTGTATCTCTCCCGATTTCTGAAGATCCTCGAGCACTTCCCTGAAATACAGGTTTATCTTGGGTTCCACCTTAAAACCGAGCCTGAAATCGATCCTTATTAGAATTCCGGGGATGAGCTGTGTAACATGGTAGTCGAACCGGTTCGGCTCATTGACCCTGTCGACATGCAGAAACCAGTATGTATCGGCGCGCTTCGGCTGCTTCATGAAAATCGAGTAGATGACCTTCGATTCTACCTGGTCGATACGGTTAGCCCTGATGATATAAACCAGGTTTGTCGCAAACCGGGGCACCGATTCATCGCGGTGAAGGTCCCTGAACAGGTCGAGGTACTTGTCAAGGTCAGCAAAGGTTATGTAACGGTTCTTGATTTTTCTTCCATAATACCATCCGTACATGATTATGAACCACAGGGAGGCAAGGAGGATTGTAAACCAGCCCCCGGTGCTGAACTTGTTCAGATTGGCGACCAGGAAGCTTCCTTCGATCAGGACAAATACCATGAAAAACAGCAGAACGAGCCTGTGGTTTATCCCCTTCTGAAGCATAAAATACGAAAGAAGAAGGGTTGTGATCAATGCCGCAATGTTTATCGAAAGTCCATAGGCAACCGTCATGTTTGCCGATTCCCTGAACCATAACACTGTAAGGCTGGTTGCTATCCAGAAGAACCAGTTCACGGCCGGAAGGTAAACCTGCCCTCTTACCCATGTGGGATTGACTATTCTCATTTTCGGCCAGAAATTAAGGGAAACAGCTTCGCTGATAAGGGTGAAGGACCCCGTAATGATGGCCTGGCTCGCAATGATAGCGGCAGCAACCGACAGAAAGACACCAGGAAGTATGAACCATTCCGGCATCATTTCGAAAAATGGATTTATTCCCGGTGCTTTGTCCATGTTCCCGGTAAGCCATGCCCCCTGGCCGAAGTAATTCAGCAAGAGTGCCAATTTCGCAAAAGTCCATGCTGCCCTGATGTTCCTTTTCCCGGAGCGTCCCAGGTCGGCATAGAGTGCCTCTGCACCGGTAACAGCAAGAAAGACAGCACCCAGAAGAATGAACCCGCCGGGGTACCGGATCAGGAACCTGTAGGCATATACTGGGTTTACAGCTTCAAGAATAGAGGGATTCCTCAGAATCTGGACCAGTCCCAGTGTGCCCAGCGTCAGAAGCCAGACAAGAATGACCGGACCAAACGATATAGCTGAAAACCGGGTTCCGAACTGCTGGATAAGGAAAATGATTCCAATTATTATCAGGACGATGGGTATAACCGGAAAATCAGGTTTTAAAAGCTTAAATCCCTCTACAGATGATGTGACTGTTATAGCCGGGGTAATAACGCCGTCAGCAAGCAGTGCAGATCCTCCTATCATAGTCAGGATCGCCGCCCAGGCTGATTTTGTCCTGAGGAGAGCCATCAGTGAGAATATCCCCCCCTCTCCGTTATTATCGGCATTGAGGGTAATGAAGACGTATTTTATTGTAGCAGAGAGAGTCAGTGTCCAGAACACGCATGAGAGCCCGCCGTAGATAAGCAGTTCGTTATAACCTCCTGAGGCACCGGTAATTATAGCCTTCATGGTATAAAGAGGACTTGTCCCGAGGTCTCCGAAAACCATTCCGAGGGTCACCAGGGCGCCTGCGAGGGTCAATTTCCTTACATCAATCTGATTATTTGCTGCTTTCATATTATTAAAGAATGGGCTTCATAGAAGCATTTCCAGACGGAAAGGTCACAAAGTTACATATTATTTTATCTTTGCCGCAAATGAATACCTGCATACACAAAGCACTGCTTAATAATGTCCTTATGACTGGCTGCCTCATCCTGCTCTGCCTGAGAATCCAGGGACAGGCAGCGGAGAGCTCTTCAGGCAGGGTTTCACTGCTTTTCATCGGCGATATAATGGGACACGACACCCAGATATGGTCAGCTGAAGACCGGCAGACGCGCACCTACAATTACGACGATGTATTTGAACACGTAAAGCCGGTCATCTCCGGGGCAGATATAGCTATCGCCAATCTTGAGGTCACTCTTGCCGGCCCGCCATACAAGGGATACCCCCAGTTCAGCTCGCCCGCGGCTCTCGCGGCAGCATGCAGGGATGCCGGCATCGACTGCCTGGTGACGGCCAATAACCACAGCGCCGACAGGGGAGCCAAAGGCATAAGGGCAACAATTTTCAGGCTCGACAGCCTGGGAATACCGCACACCGGGACTTTCATCGACATCGCATCGAGGGAGAAGCAACAACCCCTCATGATTGAACGGAACGGAATATCAGTTGCGCTACTTAACTATACTTACGGAACAAACGGGCTTCCGGTTCCCTCTCCGCAGGTCGTCAACATGCTCAACAGGGAACGTGTTGCGGAAGATATTTCGGGGGCAAAAGGACTGAATCCCGACATTATTGTTCTCTTCCTTCACTGGGGTACGGAATATGATACTATACCCTCTCAGCAGCAGCAGGAGATGGCGGAATATTTTCTTTCCATAGGTGCAGGGCTGGTGATCGGTTCTCATCCGCATGTGATACAGAAGATGGCCTGGTATAATGACGGCTCCGCTTTCCCTGGAAGGGCCGTGGTATATTCCCTGGGCAATTTTGTGTCGAACCAGAGAAAACCCGGTACCGACGGCGGGGCAATGGCAAGGATTGTTCTTGAAAAAAAAGATGGTGCAGTAAAAGTTGCAGATGCCGGGTATATTCTTACTTGGGTTTACACTCCAGTTGTCGGCTACCGTCTGAAATTCTACATCCTTCCCTGCTCAGAATTCTCACGAAAACCTGAGTTTTTCACGAAAAAGGAAGATTATTCTCAGATGATGAGGTTCATAACCACTTCAGGAAGGCTTCTCACAAGGGAAAATCTCAACTTTAAAGAATACTCCGGCAAAGGCTCTGAATGACTTTGCAGATGATGCAGATCTGTTCCCGGTACCGGTATAAACAACTCTTATTTTTTCATTTCATTGATTCTGTCTGAGTCTGAATTCTTGGGAAAATACGGAAAAGTGCTTACTCTTTCTGCAAGAAAATCAGCTTCATATACGACGCGGGAATCTCCAACATCCATGTACTGATCATTTATATCATTCTGTTTCTCCACAATCACGAATCCCTTCTGAAAATCAATAATTCCCGATGAGCTGACAATTCCGGAATAGATTGTAGCGGACCTGATCATAACGATATGATCTTCTTCATTAATGTTGTCAACTATTTCACAATATACAGAGAATGAATTAGTTTGCCCTGAAAGAAACGCTCCTGATCCTGACGCATTTGAATTAGCCGTAGAGAATTCTACCTGAATATCATTATCCGATGTCTGATTGAAAAATTTATAGGAATAATTTATGTATTGTGCTCCTGTCGAAAGATTTTTCCAGTTATTCAGATAATAATATCCCGTTATATCGGGGGGGATCAAACCGGTATTTATCACGAGCCCGGCATCCTGTAAAATTTGAATATCCTCTTTATCGAGAAACATATTCACCCTGGTTGGCACCTGATTGATCAAAACGTTGTTATTTTCAATATCTTCCAGCATTGCAGCAGCTACCGTAAAAGCAAGTGAGGCAAGGTCCAGTGTGCAGGTGATGCCTGATTTGGCACAGCCCAGTATGGTAGCATATACACCAACTGATTCAGCTGTCAGTCCCAAAATTTCAAAATCTTCCGGTACAACTTCCAGAGCAAGTCCTACGAATGTTGCCCCACATCCAAGCGCTACGAGCGGAATACCTACTCCGGCAGGGGTAGTAATTATCCCGATGCCGCATGAAGCTACAGCAATTACATGGCCGGTCCATTTTATTATTTCGCTTACATCAGAACTTTTGGAGTTACTCCCTTTATTGATGAGATCATCCCAGTTATAATCAGTCTGAACCTCTCTCATTACATTAAAGCCACCTTGGGGAGAAATAACGGCAATGTCCATCTTGTTACCCTCAAAATTGTCAAAGATGAAGATATACCCTGCGATCGTAACCATCTCAGGATAACCATTGTCGTCAAGGTAGATCGGATACCCATCCTGATTCTTGTCAGGTTTGTAAAATATCGTTTTGGGAAGAGAGTTATTCGTTTTTACAAAAAAGTAGCCTCCGTCTTTTCCCAGAGCCCAGTAATCCCATTCTGTTTCATTGCTGACGTCAAAGACGCAAAAATCTTTCACCTCCTTCTGGGGATCCTTATCTTCACATCCAATGAAGAATGAAACCAGCAATATCCCGAAAAACAAAAAGATTTTCTTTTCCATAACTGCCTGTTTAGAGAATATTATACATTTCAAAATGGGATTTTTGTTAAGACGCTTAAAATCAATACTTCAAACACAGGCGTTTAACCAGTCATCTCAAATGTGAATTTAACACCATTTTCGGATAAGATGAAAATTCAATGTTGATTTTTTATTAGACAATAGATATTATCCATTAAGTCGATTTATTCGGTGATCAATCCATGGAATTGTCATACAAACCTTTTCACTTATTATTGCACAATGTTAGCATGTTACATTTATTATAAATATAATTGCAAAAAGAATCAGCGTAACGGGAATTCCGAATGAACGAATCGATAACATTGCTTTCTGCAACCGCCGTAACACTCGGATTCGTTCATACGATCCTCGGGCCTGATCATTACCTTCCTTTCATTGTACTGGGTGAGGCAAGGAAATGGAACCTCCGTAAGACTATGCTGATTACTTTTCTATGCGGACTCGGCCATGTCCTCAGCTCTGTTGTTCTCGGGCTTGCAGGTATTGCAGCAGGCATATCGGTGAACAAACTCGTGAATGTAGAATCGTTCCGGGGAAATATTGCAGCCTGGCTGTTCATTGCCTTCGGACTTGTTTATCTCGTGATCAGCCTGAGGAACCTTCTCAGGAAGAAAAAGCATACCCACAGTCACTTTCACTCCGGAGGGGAGGTTCATCAACACGAGCACAATCATCTGAGCAGTCATACACATGTACACGAAAACGGGAGTAAGTCACTGACTCCCTGGATCCTTTTCCTGATCTTCATATTCGGCCCGTGCGAACCCCTGATCCCGGTGCTCATGTATCCGGCAGCTCAGAACAACATCCATGGTACCATTCTTGTATCGGTGCTGTTCTCCGTTGTAACTATTGCCACTATGATGGCAGTTGTGCTTGCATTCAAGCTCGGGCTGAGTAAGATCAACCTCAAACCGCTGGAACAATACAGCAATGTTATTGCAGGAGCGATGATATTGCTTTCAGGCCTTGCGATCCAGTTCCTTGGATTGTAGCAGGGATTTCTTCTTATTATCTACAGACTGCAAATGCAGCGACCGCTCCTGTAAGAATTGCCATTTAATTATTAGCTTTGCAAAAACCGAAATAAAGATGCCATACGATTATAATACACAACGAAAAAGGATGGCGCTGCCGGAATACGGCAGGAATGTCCAGAAGATGACAGACCATGTCAAAACCATTCAGGACAGGAATGAAAGGAACCGTGCTGCAAGAACCGTAATTCAGGTCATGGGTAATCTGAATCCGCATCTCCGCGATGAAGGCGACTTCAGGCACAAGCTCTGGGACCATCTTGCCCTTATTGCTGATTTTGAACTCGATATTGACTCCCCATACCCTGTTCCGGAGGCCACTAAATTCGTTGAAAAACCAAACAGGGTTCCCTACAGGCAGGGTGACATCAGGTACCTGCACTACGGGAGGATAATAGAGCTCCTTATCGATGCAGCTTCAGGCATGCCCGATGGCGAGGCGAAAGATTACTTCACTACCCTGATAGTCAATCAGATGAAGAAATCATACATCACCTGGAACAGGAGCCAGGTAGCGGATGAGGTAATAATTGCAGACCTCAAGCGCCTGTCAGGAGGAAAGCTTAAGGTAACCGACGGAGTCAAAATACTGGAAGTGAAGGAGCTGATGCCCCAGACAAAGAAAAAACCGGTGGGGAAACCGCAGGGAAAACAGCATAAGCAATTCATCAGGAAAAAAGGACACATGCGGCACTGATGGGAACCTTTGTCGTCACGGGAGGGAAAACCCTTAGGGGTGAGATCAGTCCGCAGGGCGCCAAGAACGAAGCACTGCAGGTAATATGCGCGGTCCTGCTGACAGGCGAAAAAGTTACCATAAGAAATATTCCCGACATCGCCGATGTAAACAACCTCATCACTCTCCTCGAAGCGATGGGGGTCAGCGTTACACGGGAATCACCATCCGGGGCTATTTTTGAAGCCCGGTCTGTTAATCTCGACTATCTGCTTACACCTGATTATAAAGCCCGCAGCATAAGCCTCAGGGGCTCGGTGATGATCGTCGGCCCCCTCCTTGCCCGCTTCGGAAAGGCATTTATGCCGAAACCGGGAGGAGACAAGATAGGCAGAAGGAGACTCGACACGCATTTTACAGGATTCCGGAAGCTCGGGGCCTCATTTGAATATGATGCTTCAGAGACTTTCTTCAAGGTGGAAGCCGATGTGCTGACCGGAGCCTACATGCACCTTGACGAAGCATCGGTGACCGGCACCGCCAACATCATTATGGCCGCGGTGCTTGCAAGAGGCCGGACTACCATTTACAATGCAGCATGCGAACCCTATGTCCAGCAGCTGTGCAGGATGCTTGTATCAATGGGCGCACGGATAGAAGGAATAGGATCCAACCTGCTTCATATCGACGGAGTCGGTGAACTAAAGGGTTGCGACCATACGATACTGCCCGATATGATCGAAATAGGCTCCTTCATAGGAATGGCGGCAATGACCGGATCTGAGATCACCATTAAGGATGTTTCATATGATAACCTCGGTATCATACCGGATTCGTTCCTCAGGCTTGGTATTAACCTGGAAAGAAAAGGAGATGATATCTTTGTTCCGCAACAGGAACATTATGAAATAGAGACATTTATCGATGGTTCTATCATGGTGATCGCTGATGCAATATGGCCGGGCCTCACTCCCGACCTGCTCAGCGTATTCCTTGTTACAGCTACCCAGGCCAAGGGTTCTGTGCTGATACATCAGAAAATGTTCGAGAGCCGCCTGTTCTTCGTCGACAAGCTTATCGACATGGGAGCACAGATCATTCTCTGCGATCCTCACAGGGCAACCGTTATAGGCCTGGATAAGAGACACAGGCTCAGAGGCACAACGATGTCTTCACCCGATATAAGAGCTGGTGTGGCGCTTCTCATTGCAGCCATGTCCGCCGAAGGCACCAGTATAATCCACAATATTGAACAGATCGACCGCGGCTACCAGAATATCGATAAAAGGCTCAATTCACTGGGAGCGGAAATACAAAGGCTTTAGTGCGTTAAGGCATTAGGGCATACGGTAGTTAAAGCGGTGCATCTTCTTACAAACTGTCAAATTGTCAACCTATTCCCGTTGGCAGGCATTTTGCTGCAAAGGAAATATCAAATCTAAAACCTGCTAGTAATGGTGAAAAAGAAAAATCCTGAAGAAGAACCGGAGATCAAAGGCGAAACAGCTGAAAGCAAACATGATAACAATGCTGTTCCGCCAACAGGGGAAATAAACGGGGAGGAACCTGATAAAAGGGATTCCGGAGAAAAACCTGAGGATAGGGAAAAACTTGCTGACAAAGTTGTGAAGGAGGAGATGTCGCCAGAGGAAAAACTGGCAGAGATGCAGGACAAATATCTGCGTCTTTCAGCAGAATTTGACAACTACAGGAAAAGAACGCTCAGGGAAAAGATGGACCTCGTAAAATATGCCAGCGAGGATATCCTGGTTAAGATACTTCCTGTAATGGACGATTTTGAAAGAGCCATCGCGACGATGGACAATTCAACTGACTGTGGTTCCATAAAAAGCGGCATTGAGCTAATTTACGGAAAGTTCACCGAATTCCTCAGGCAGAACGGGATAAAGGAAATTGAATCGTTGGGCAAACCCTTCGATGTCGACCTTCACGACGCAGTCGCCAAAGCCCCTGCCATGGAGGAAACCGGAAAGGGAATGATAATCGACGTGGTGAAAAAAGGATATTACCTTCAGGAGAAGGTCATCAGGCATGCGCAGGTGGTTGTGGGAGAATAGTATCATCATTCTGTAAAGCAAGCTTTACCGAAAAAAAGTGAAGAATGGATAAAAGAGATTATTACGAGGTCCTGGGGGTTTCAAGAAATGCCACAAAGGATGAGATTAAGAAAGCTTACAGAAAGAAAGCCCTGGAATACCATCCCGACAAGAATCCCGGAGACAAAAAGGCTGAGGAGAAATTCAAGGAATCAGCAGAAGCCTACGAGGTCCTGAGCAACGATGAGAAGAGGTCAAGGTACGATCGTTTCGGTCATGCCGGTATGAGCGGAGCTGCCGGAGGTTTCTCCGGCGGAGGGATGACCATGGAAGATATTTTCTCATCCTTCGGTGATATTTTTGGCGATGCTTTCGGGGGCTTCGGCGGATTCGGAGGCAGCAGGCGCAGTTCACGCAGGGTCAACAAGGGTACCAACCTGAGGGTCAAGGTAAAGCTTACTCTTAATGAAATAGCCGGCGGCACAGAGAAGAAGATTAAAGTCACAAAATACGACACATGCACTACATGTGACGGTACCGGAGCCGCTGATTCTGACAGCATGAGCAATTGCACCACATGCAGAGGATCGGGACATGTTACAAGGGTGACAAATACCATGCTCGGTCAGATGCAGACCACTTCGGTATGCCCTTCATGCGGCGGGGAAGGAAAGATAATAACGAAGAAATGCACAGCCTGTTACGGTGAAGGTGTTGTCCAGAAGGAAGACGTCATCAAGATCAATATACCTGCAGGAGTTGCAAAAGGCATGCAGATGACGGTGAGCGGAAAAGGAAATGCTCCCAGGCGCGGTGGTGTAAACGGCGACCTGCTTGTGGTGATAGACGAAGAAGACCATCCTGAGCTTATCAGGGAAGGCAACAATCTCATATACAACCTTTTCATCAGCATTCCCGATGCAGTCCTCGGAACACATGTCGAGGTGCCGACCGTCGATAACAACGTTAAGATAAAGATCGATCCCGGTACCCAGCCGGGAAAAATCCTGCGCCTCAGGGGCAAGGGTCTGCCGGAAGTGAACGGCTACGGCCGCGGAGACCTTCTGGTGAACGTCAACGTATGGATGCCCAAAAATCTTACAAGAGAAGAAGCAAAAATAATCGAAAAATTCAGGGAATCAGGATCTTTCACCCCGCGCCCCGATAAAAATGACAAGGGTTTCTTCGATAGAATGAGGGGTTATTTCGAATAATACGGATTTCTTATATTTACACCTCGCAACCAAAACTTAACAAAATTCATTCAATGCCACTATTCGAAGCAAAGAACGTAACCAAGCAGTTCGGCTCTTTTACCGCACTCGACGATGTTAGCCTGGCGGTGGAGGAACGAAGCATTTACGGACTGCTGGGACCAAACGGTGCCGGAAAGACAACCCTGATAAGGATAATCAATCAGATCACCGGCCCCGACAGGGGAGAACTTTTCCTCAACGGAAAGAAACTCAGAACGGAAGACGTGATGGCTATAGGCTACCTTCCGGAAGAACGAGGCCTTTACAAGAAAATGAAGGTCGGAGAACAGGCACTTTATTTCGCACAGCTGAAGGGACTTTCGAAGGCGGAAGCCATGAAAAGGCTCAAATACTGGTTCAAAAAACTGGAAATAACCGACTGGTGGGGTAAGAAGGTGGAAGAGCTGTCCAAAGGCATGCAGCAGAAAGTACAGTTCATAACGACGATCCTTCATGAACCCAAACTTATAATCTTCGATGAGCCTTTCACCGGCTTTGACCCGGTAAATGCAAATATCATAAAGAACGAAATACTGTTTCTGAGGGAAAGAGGAGCCACAATAATTTTCTCAACGCACATAATGGCTTCGGTGGAAGAGCTCTGCGACAATATAACTCTCATTAACAAAGGGAAAACCATCCTTCAGGGCAGGGTCGATGATATCAGGAAGGAATGGGCGGGAAGCGAGTATGAGCTCGTATTCCAGGGCGACGTTAAACTGCCGGAGAACGGTCTGTTCAGGATCCTCGATCAGACCACCGAGAACGGAAGATCGGTGATAAGGATCAGCGCTTCAGGCGACACACCTGCAAATGACATCCTCGGCAGCACAATGAAGTCAGGAAGGATAATTTCATTCAACCCAGCCCTGCCGTCGATGAACGAAATATTCATAAGGGTCGTCGAATCCCGTAACTGAAAACCCCAACAACAATAAAACACTGATCATGAACAAAGTAGGCGTTATTATAAAAAGAGAATACCTTACCAGGGTCAAGAAGA
>JALONU010000285.1 GCA_025454775.1 Bacteroidales bacterium
ACAGCGATAATGGGGAGAACGGCTGCATATACCGGACGTGCCGTTACCTGGGATGAGATATTCAAATCAGACATGGATCTCGGCCCTTCGAAAATAGAAATGGGACCTGTCGATATGCTCTTTGAAACCCCTGTTCCCGGAACTCCTGTGATTAGTAATGTTAAACCACTATATAAAGGTCAAATAATCTAGAATCTATGTCAAACAAATCATCAAGAAGAACTTTTGTCAGACGATCTGCTGCTGCGGCCGCAGGTATCTTCGTGGTTCCAACAATAATTCCCTCCTCAGCTCTCGGACTGGGAGGAAGAATCGCCCCCTCTAACAGGGTGGTAATGGGTGCAATAGGCACCGGTTCACAGGGAATGTCGAATATGAACGACTTCCTTAGACTTAAGGATGCTCTTCGTTTTGTTGCTGTATGTGATGTGGATTCTTCCAGACTTTTAAAAGCCAAGGCAACGGTTGATACTGCTAACAAGAGTAGTGATTGCCGTACATATGGAGATTTCAGGGAATTTCTTGAAAAGGAAAAACTCGATGCTGTATCTATTGCTCTCCCCGATCACTGGCATGGTATAATATATACTGAAGCAGTCAACAAAAAATTAAATGTTTACGGTGAAAAACCAATTTGCCGCACAATTAAAGATGGCCAGACAATTGTCGCCGCAGTTAAGAAGAATAATATTATCTGGCAGACAGGGTGCTGGCAAAGGTCAGAGGCCCATTTCAGAAGAGGTGCTGAACTGGCAATAAACGGCCGTGCAGGGAAAATTAAGCTGATAGAAGTCGGACTTCCTGATGGAGGACGAGGCATTGGCACTCCTCCCGTAATGGATGTGCCTCCTGAATTGAACTGGGAGATGTGGCTTGGACCCGCACCAAAGGTTCCGTACAGAGGCGTTTGCCACTGGAACTGGAGATGGATACTCGATTATTCTGGAGGACAAATGACTGACTGGGCTGGTCATCATATTGATATTGCTAACTGGGGAGCAGGACTTGAATACACAGGCCCTGTGGAAATTTCGGGTAAAGGAGTTTACCCTCCCGAGGGGATCTATGATGCACCCGTCGAATATGATTTCACATGTAAATATGCCAATGGAATTGAAATGAGGGTATGCAATTCATCAAGATTAAAGATGGGAATGGGAACAACCTGGTACGGCGACCTTGGCTGGATACATACTGACAGAGGTAACAAACTGACGGCTTCAGATCCAAAGATACTCGAAGAGGTGATCGGTGAAAATGAAACCCATTTATACAAGAGTGAAAATCACTACATGAATTTTATAGAAAGTGTCCGTACCGGGGCTCCAAACATTGCACCAATCGAACCGGCATACCGGGCAATTTCTGTAGGACTTCTGGGAGAGATCGCAATGACAACCGGAGAAACTATCCGCTGGGATCCGGAAAAAGAAGAGATAATTGACAATCCGAGAGCGGCCCGACTGCTGAGCAGACCATATCGCAAGCCTTGGGAATTACCAACAGTTTAACTTCAACCACATGAAAAACAAATATTTAATATTGATACTGGCAGCTATGTTGATCGCATTTCTGCCATCCTGCAATACTTCAACTGGTATTAAAACTTTAATAATTACAGGACAGAATGAGTATAACTGGATGGTAAGTTCAGAAGCTGTGAAGAATATACTTGATGAAACAGGTCTCTTTTCGACTAAATTATTGCTTACCCCTCCTTCAGGAGAAGATATCTCCGTGTTTAATCCAAACTTTTCAAAGTATGAGTTGATAGTTGTTGATTATCACGGTGCTGCGTGGCCCGAGAAGACATCAGATGCTCTTATGGAATTCATTAATTCAGGGGGAGGAGTGGTGCTTTATAATCCGAAAAGCGAACCTTTTATTCAGCTTCCCGATTCAGTTTCAGTTTCAGGAAGAAATAGCTTTGAAGTAAGGAACCAGATCACTTCTCACCCGGTAACGGATGGACTTCCTGTAAGGTGGTTTCATCCGAATGACATTATTGTAAGGGGACTGAAACTCGCAGGAGAGGGTGTTCAGGTTCTTGCCTCTGCTGCCGAGGGCGGACAAAGAGGCGCCCGCAACCCGGAACCTGTTATTGCCGTCAGGGAAGCTGGAAAAGGAAGAATATTTGCTACAATGCTTGGATCTCCTGATGATAATGAGAACCAGGCCTTGCATTGTGCCGGATTCATTGTAACTCTTCAGCGAGGTGCCGAATGGGCAGCGACCGGGTTAGTGACACAGGAAGTTCCTTCCGATTTTCCCACCGCTGCAGGTGCTGTTTTGCGCCCCGATTTCAAAGCAATAGATTTTACAACAGCCTTTGAGAATCTCGGGAGCTATGAGATTACAGCGAGCACAAAATATTTTACATGGCTGCAAAGCCAGATAAGGAAGGCATCAGACGACAAAGATGCCCTGCTTAAACTCGAGGTAAAGATGGTTGAAGTGCTGAAAAGCAGTTCTGCTACTGTTGATGCTAAAAGGCTCATTCTCAAGGAGCTGAGCTGGATGGGTTCAGAATATTGTCTTCCTGCTGTCAAAGAGCTTTCATCAGTGGAAGAGCTGAAGGATCAGGTTGATTTTACACTGGAACGTTTAAATTAGAGAAACCCCCTTCCCAGCCTCCCCCCAGGGGG
>JALONU010000015.1 GCA_025454775.1 Bacteroidales bacterium
AATACAGCTGTGAAAGCGCCGGCGACTATGCCTCAGGTCCTAACCACACCCTTCCGACGAATGGTTTTGCAAGGACGTACAGCGGTGTTTCCGCAGACAGCTTTGTTAAAAAAATAACATTCCAGGAGCTTACGGCGGAAGGGCTGGCCAAGATAGGTCCGGCAGTGGAAGCAATGGCTGAAGCTGAGAATCTTTCGGGGCACAGGAATGCAGTGTCGATCAGGTTAAAAAAGATCTCCGATGTTTGATATTCACAGGATAGTACGTAAAAACGTCAGGATGCTGGTCCCATATTCCTGCGCCCGCGACGACTACAAGGGCAGGGAAGGAATATTCCTTGATGCCAATGAAAACCCCTTTGGTACCATGAACCGCTATCCTGATCCATGGCAGGGCGACCTGAAAAAAGCTGTGAGCAGGATCAAGGGAGTGCCTGTCGGCAGGATCTTCCTCGGGAACGGCAGCGATGAGATAATTGACCTGTGTTTCAGGATCTTTTGCTCACCGGGGACAGACAAAGCCCTCACATTCAGTCCTTCTTACGGAATGTACAGCGTTTCCGCCGCTACCAACGATGTGGAGATCATGAAAGTCCCGCTCGATGACAAATACCAGATAGACTTAAGGGATCTTCTCCCCCGCCTTTCTGACCCTCACCTGAAGCTGATCATCATATGCTCTCCAAATAATCCAACCGGTAATTGCATGAACAGGGCTGCGTTGGAAAGGATCATCTACCGTTTCGGAGGTATCGTGCTTGTTGATGAGGCTTACATTGATTTCGCCGAATCGCGGTCACTGCTGGATTCACTCGATAAATATCCTAACCTGATTGTCATGCATACCTTCAGCAAGGCATACGGGATGGCATCAGCAAGAGTGGGAATGGCTTTTGCTTCAGAAGAAATAGTGGGGTATTTCAATAAAATGAAGCCTCCATACAATATAAGCTCCATGAATCAGCAGGCTGTTCTGAGGAGGATATCCAGGAGAAGTTATTTCAGCGGACAGGTCAGAAAAATAGTTGCGGAACGCGAAAGGGTTGCTGCCATACTGAAAAAGCTGCCGATGGTAAAAAAAGTATGGCCCTCCGATGCAAACTTTCTCCTTGTTAAGGTTTCTGACGCAAGTTCAATTTATAAGTATCTTGCCGAAAGTAAGATCATTGTTCGCAACAGGCACAGTGTAGCCGAGAACTGCCTCAGGATAACGATAGGCACCCGGCGTGAGAATGACAAACTGCTTAAGGCATTAAAACAGAAAGGATCATGAAGAAAGTGTTATTTATCGACCGTGACTCTACAATACTCCAGGAGCCTGAGGATTTCCAGGTAGACAGCATTGAAAAATTCAGGTTCATTCCCGGTGCAATATCAGGCCTCTCACGGATTGCAAGGGAAGCAGATTTTGAGCTGGTCATGGTTACCAATCAGGATGGTCTTGGCACTCCGTCATTCCCTGAAGAGACTTTCTGGCCGTCTCATAATAAAATGCTGCAGATACTGGAAGATGAAGGAGTCAGGTTTGCGGAAATCTTCATCGACAGGTCAATGCCAGAAGACAATGTTCCCACGCGCAAGCCCGGAACGGCAATGCTTGTGAAGTACCTTGCTACAGGTGTAGACCTGAAAAGCTCCTATGTCATCGGCGACAGGCTTACGGATGTGCAGCTGGCAAAAAATCTCGGATGCCATGCAATCTTCTTCAACAATACTTTAAACGAAGATGCAGTTCTTTGCTCGACAGACTGGAACATGATTTGCAACTTTCTGATCTCCATGCCGAGAATGGCGACCATCATGAGAAAAACCAGTGAAACCGGCATAAGCGTTTTTCTCAATCTCGACGGCACAGGTTCAGGAAAAATTAACACTGGCATCGGGTTCTTCAATCATATGCTCGACCAGATAGCGCGGCATGGCGGTTTTGACCTTACAATAGACGGGAAAGGCGACCAGGGTGTGGACGGGCATCATCTCATTGAGGATGTGGCGATCTGCCTGGGCGAAGCATTCCGCAAGGCTCTCGGAAGCGGGAAAGGAATAGAAAGATACAGCTTCGTGCTACCGATGGACGACTGCCTGGCACAGGTTGCCGTCGACCTGGGTGGAAGGCCCTGGCTTGTATGGGATGTAAGCCTCTCATCGGAAAAAACCGGAGATATGCCTTCGGAAATGTTCTTTCACTTCTTCAAAACATTCAGTGACAATTGCCGGTGCAACCTCAACATTAAAGCAGAAGGAAGCAATGAACATCACAAGATCGAAGCGGTGTTCAAGGCATTTGCAAGAGCCCTGAAGGGCGCTTCAGGGAAAACAGGCGGCGGAATGCCATCAACAAAGGGAAAACTGTGATAGCGATAATAAAATATAATGCAGGCAATATAAGGTCGGTGCTGAATTCCCTGAGGAGGCTGGGATATGACGGCCTCATAACCGACGACAGGTCAGAGATACTGGCGGCTGAAAAAGTCATATTCCCAGGGGTTGGAGAAGCCGGCACAGCGATGAAATACCTGAAGGACAGGGAGCTCGACAGGCTTATAATATCACTTAAACAGCCGGTACTGGGCATCTGCCTGGGCCAGCAGCTTCTTTGCAGGCATTCCGAAGAAGGAGACACTGACTGCCTGGGTATATTCGACTCCCGCGTATGCATGTTCCCATTGGTAGATACTGTTCCTCATATGGGCTGGAACAATTTTCTTTCTGTCAGGGGACCGCTTTTCAAGGACGTGTCGCCCGATGATGATGTATATTATGTACACAGCTACTATGCCGAAGTATGTTCCTCTACCACGGCTGTATGCGACTATATACTTCCTTTCAGCGCCGCCATGCAGAAGGATAATTTCTTTTCCACACAATTCCATCCGGAGAAGTCGGCAGGCACGGGTGAAAAGATCCTGCTTAACTTTTTAAAGCTATGAGGATAATCGCGGCAATCGACATACTGGAAGGCAAGTGCGTGAGGCTTACCAGAGGAGACTTTCAGACAACAAAGGTTTACAGTGAGGATCCTCTTGAGGTGGCTAAAGAATTCGCTGACAATGGGATCAGGTTTGTGCATGTTGTTGATCTCGACGGCGCAAGGGAAAAAAAGATCATCAACTACAGGATACTTGAAAAAATATCCACCGGGACCGATCTCAGCATCGATTTCGGAGGAGGTATAAGGACCAGCGACGACATCAGTATTGCATTTTCTTCAGGCGCAGGCCAGGTCACTGCCGGAAGCGTCGCAGTCTCTGATCCCGCTCTTGTGCTGAGCTGGCTCCGGGCATACGGCAGCAAGAAGATCATCCTCGGGGCAGACTGCAGGGAAGGTAAGATCTCGGTGAACGGATGGCAGGATGATTCCGGTGAGGAAGTCACAGCCTTCATCAAACGCTACGCTTCCGAAGGATTCAGCTATGTGATCTGCACTGACGTTACACGCGATGGTATGCTGGAAGGCCCGTCGACAGAGCTTTACAAGACTGTGCTGGGAGAGATCAGAATAAATCTGATAGCGAGCGGCGGCATTTCCTCAATGGATGATCTTGAAAGATTAAGTGAGGCAGGATGCGAGGGAGCCATTATCGGGAAGGCAATTTATGAAGGAAGGATTAAATTAAGACAGCTGAGAGACCTATGCTGAAGAGAAGGATCATACCGTGCCTCGATATAAGGGATGGCCGGACAGTTAAGGGTATCAACTTCGTCAGCATCCGCGATGCCGGCGATCCGGTGGAACTTGCAAAAATATATGCGGAACAGGGAGCCGATGAGCTTGTTTTTCTTGATATCACGGCAACAATTGAGAAACGCAAGACGCTGGCAGACCTTGTTGAAAGAATTGCGCTTGAGATAAACATTCCATTCACCGTTGGAGGAGGTATCCACACACTCGATGATGTTTCGGTGTTGCTGGGTGCCGGTGCCGATAAGATCACAATTAATTCGGCTGCAGTGAGAGATCCTGGGCTGATAGGAGGAATTGCCAGGAACTTTGGAAGTCAGTGTGTTGTCGTGGCGATAGATACAAAATACCATCAAAATGACTGGATTGTTTTTATAGACGGAGGCCGCACTCCCACCAGGCTTAGGACCCTCGACTGGGCAAAAAGGGCTGCAGACCTGGGTGCTGGTGAGATTCTCCTCACGTCGATGAACAATGACGGTACCAAATCGGGTTTTGCCATAGACATAACCGGCGATGTGAGCAGGCACCTGGGAATCCCGGTGATAGCATCGGGAGGTGCGGGTACAATGGAACACTTCAGGGACGTTTTTTACAGCACAGGATGCAGCGCGGCACTGGCCGCAAGTATCTTCCATTATGGTGAGATAAGCATCCCGGATCTTAAAAACTATTTGAAGAACAACAATATAGCAGTAAGAATATGAGTAACACTAACTCACCCCCTTCTTTTCCCCATCTCTGCCGAAGCAAAGAGGGGGAATGTCGGATAGTAATCAATCCCCCCCTTCTATTCTTCAGAAGAGAAGGGGGCAGGGGGATGAGTTCATGAATATTGAAAATTGACAGTATGAAAAACATTTATTTCAGCAAATCAGGCGGCCTGGTGCCGGCAGTAATTCAGGACAACACCACCATGCAGGTGCTCATGGTAGGCTTCATGAACGAGGAAGCATACGAAAAAACACTCAGGGAGGGCAGGGTGACCTTCTTCAGCAGGAGCAGGAACTGTCTGTGGACCAAGGGAGAGACCTCAGGCAACTATTTGACTGTTAAGAAAATAACAATGGACTGTGACAATGATGCTTTGCTTGTCAAAGTCAATCCTGCAGGTCCTGTCTGCCATACGGGGAGCTATTCCTGCTTCGGGGAAGAATCCTCACGGGGATTCCTCTACAGGCTCGAAGAGATCATAAATCAGCGCATCAGCGATAATGCTGATGGCTCCTACACAAACAAAATATTCAGGGAAGGCATAAACAGGGTTGCACAGAAGGTAGGCGAAGAAGCAGTGGAACTTGTCATTGAAGCCAAAGATGAGAACATTGACCTTTTCAGGAATGAGGCTGCAGACCTGTTATATCACATTCTGCTTTTATTAAGGGCGAAGGGAACGGCTTTGTCGGAAATTGAAGAAGTCCTGAAGAGCAGGCATAAGTAAAATTTAATATTTTCTTTACTTTTTTTTGATTTTTTAAATATTCAATTACTTTTGTAAGCCAAAATGATTCGAAAATGAATATTATGTACAACTTTTTTGCCGCTTACTATTACTTCTATTTTTATAAGAAAAGATAAGGGGATTGTTGTATATAAGCTTAAAGAAGATATGATGCAAGGTCCCCGGAAAAGGGGCCTTTTTTTTTAGATTTAATTTATGAAGATATCGATCCAGGGAGAAAAGGGAAGTTTCCACGAAGTAGCAGCAAGGCTTTTCTTTACCAGCGAGGTTGTAGAGATAGTCCCCTGCATGACCTTCGACCTTACTTTACTTTCTGTCAGGGAAGGAAAGGCGGCTTTTGCGGTTATGGCTATAGAGAACGCCAGGTCGGGAAGCATTCTTTCCAACTACTCCCTGATCAGGGAATCGGGGATGAAAATAATTGGAGAGATAAACCTCAGGATACGGCAGAACCTTATGGCACTTGCAGGCCAGAAAGTTGAAGATATCAGGGAGATCCGCTCCCATCCCATCGCGCTGTCACAATGTTCTGAATACCTGAGCCGCCTCCATGGTGTTGCCCTTGTGGAAAGTGATGATACGGCAGGAAGCGCCAGGGAGATAAGCGAAAAAAAGGTTACCGGTGTTGCAACAATAGCATCTTCAGCTGCAGCAGAAATTTACGGACTTGAGATCATCGAACATGGCATTGAGACTTACAAGAAAAACTATACCAGGTTCCTGGTACTGGCCGAGGAAAAGGATGCACGCAGCGATGGCAATAAAGTCTCGATCTGCTTCTCGACAGGACATCAGCCCGGGTCACTGGCTGCAGTGCTTGTCAGGCTGGCTGAACTTGATATCAACCTTTCGAAGATACAGTCGGTGCCAAGGCTCAACGGCGAATGGGAGTACATGTTCTATGCCGACCTGGAGCTGAAGCCTGACCACGACATCGGGTTGATAAGGAATGTCCTCGAAAACTACACAACGAACCTAGAAGTTCTTGGCATATATATTAAAGGAGAACAGCTCCATGAAAGTTAAACCTGCAGAACGAACCAGCGGCGTCCAGGAATACTACTTCTCCCGGAAGCTCAGGCAGATCGAGACGATGAAGCAGAACGGCGCCGATATCATCAACCTTGGGATAGGCAGCCCCGACCAGCCGCCATCGGAGAATACAGTCAGGAAGCTGTGTGAAGAAGCTTCCAAAAGTTCCGGGCATGGGTACCAGAGCTATACGGGAATACCTGCCCTTCGCAGGGCATTTGCCGCCTGGTATCAAAGGTATTTCAATGTTAAGCTTGATCCCGACAGCGAGATACTTCCCCTGATGGGAAGCAAGGAAGGGATAATGCACATAACCATGGCTTTCGTTAACCAGGGTGATGAGGTGCTGATACCAAACCCGGGCTATCCCACTTATTCTTCAGTCACAAGTCTCGCAGGTGGTATCGTAAGGAACTACGACCTTGAAGAGGAAAAAGGATGGATGCCTGACCTAGATGCCATTGAAGCACAGGGAGTTGAAAGTGTAAAGATCATGTGGACCAACTACCCCCACATGCCTACCGGAACAAAAGCTTCCAAAGAGCTTTATGAGAAGCTCGTGGATTTCGGGAACAGACATGGCATCCTGATCTGCAACGATAACCCGTACAGCTTCATCCTTAACAGGGAATACCTGAGTATCCTTTCAGTCGAAGGGGCAAAGGACACAGCTCTTGAGCTCAACTCGCTGAGCAAATCGCACAATATGGCCGGCTGGAGGATAGGCATGCTTGCCGGTCACCGCGATTATATCAGCACTGTGCTCAAGGTGAAGAGCAACATGGATTCCGGGATGCTGAGGGCATTGCAGGAAGCTGCAGCAGAGGCTCTCGCAAATCCTCCGGAGTGGTATGATAAGGTCAACAGCGTTTATGAAAGAAGGAGAGTATTGGTCGAAGAGATCATGGATATGCTAGGATGCAGGTTCAACAGATCCCAGACCGGGCTCTTCGTATGGGGACGGATACCGGAAGACGTAGTGAGCTGCGAGGATTATGTTGAGGACATCCTGCAGAAGGCTTATGTATTCATCACCCCGGGATTTATTTTCGGAAGCCGCGGTGAAAGGTATATACGGATATCGTTGTGCGCGGATGAGAAGGCACTTAAAGAGGCTAAGGACAGGATATGGAAGGAGATTGCTTCGTCCCGCCTTTGACCACCATAGCTTTAGCGAAGGTGGTGGCGGGACTCGCAATGACGGTACTTTCAAGATAGGAACTGGCAACTAGTAACTAGCAACAAGCAACCAGAAATGACAATAACAGTAATAGGCATCGGGCTAATAGGAGGGTCGCTCGCGCTGGATCTGAGAAAACGGCATTTTGCCGACCGGATAATAGGCGTAGACATAAGCCTCCAGCATCAGAATATTGCGAAACTGTGCGGTATTATCGATGAGGCAGACACTCTTGAGAACGCGGTCGACCAAAGCGACCTCATACTTTTGTGCACCCCGGTGAATACCAACTGCAGGATGCTCCCGGGCATACTTGACCGTATTGCCGGTACCCGGAAGGTGGTCACGGATATGGGATCGACAAAGGGAAGCATAGCTGAAGCATCAAAGGATCACCCGGCCAGGGGACGCTTTGTTGCAGCACATCCTATGGCAGGGACGGAATATTCAGGTCCTCTTGCAGCGATCGGCAAGCTCTTCGACTACAAGCAGGCGATAATATGTGACCCTGAGTTATGCGACGAAGATTCACTCCTCCTGGTTGAGAAGATGCTCAAGGTGCTCAATATGAGGATCACTTACATGAACTCTTCGTTACACGATGTGCATGTAGCCTATGTTTCCCATATAAGTCACATCACTTCCTTCTCACTGGCCCTGAGCGTGCTTGAGAAGGAAGAGGAGGAGGAGAACATTCTCACCCTTGCAGGAGGCGGATTCGAAAGCACCGTCCGACTGGCAAAAAGTAACGGCGAGACATGGGCCCCGATATTCGCGGAAAACTCGGAGTACATCCTTGAAGCGATAGATACCTATATTGAAAAGATGAATATTTTCAAAAAAATGATCGCGGAGAAGGATACAGCAGGACTTAAATCGCTGATGGAGGAGGCTAATAAAATAAGGAAGATATTGAACTAGTTGTGAGTTGTGAGTTGTGAGTTGTGAGTTGTGAGTTGTGAGTTGTGAGTTGTGAGTTGTGAGTTGTGAGTTGTGAGTTGTGAGTGGTGAGTTGTGAGCATGGAAAACTTATAAAAGAATATAGAGTGGCCCATTTATATCTAACTTTATGCACTTTATGCACTTTAGGCACTCTAGGCACTCTAGGCACTTTAGGCACTTATAATTTTAAAATATGGTATTGAAACTGGAAACATCACTGATCAGGGACTGGAATGGGTACAAGGGAAGGCCTTTCCTGATATCGGGGCCCTGCAGTGCAGAAACTGAAGAACAGGTTATGGAAACCGCGTGGGCACTGGCAAAAATCCCACAGGTAAGCATCTTCCGTGCCGGTATATGGAAGCCGAGAACTCGTCCTGATTCATTCGAAGGAGTAGGCGTAGCAGGATTGAAATGGCTCGCCAGGGTAAAGAAGGAAACCGGACTGCTGACGGCTACCGAGGTCGCAAATGAAAAACATGTTTACGAGGCTCTCAAGCATGGTGTTGACATGCTATGGATAGGCGCCAGGACTTCTGTTAATCCTTTCACAGTACAGGAGATCGCCGATGCACTCAGGGGAGCTGATGTCATGGTCTTCATCAAGAACCCGATAAATCCTGATGTTGAACTCTGGATAGGAGCCATTGAACGTGTGGCAAAGGCAGGAATTAGAAGAATGGCTGCAGTACACCGGGGGTTTTCCTCCTATGAAAAAACCACCTACCGCAACCAGCCCAACTGGCAGATCCCGATAGAGCTGAGGCGGCGCATACCTGATCTACCCATAATATGCGATCCGAGTCATATATCAGGGAACCGTGAATACATCCATGAGATCTCACAGAAGGCTCTCGACCTGAACTTCGACGGCCTGATGATCGAATCGCATATCAACCCTTCCGCAGCACTAAGCGATGCCAGTCAGCAGCTTACACCTGAAGATCTTAAGGAATTACTGCTCAGGCTGATCCTGAGGAGTCCTTCAACATCGGACCAGAAACTGCTTGATATTCTAGGTGAACTGAGGCAGCAGATAGATGTTTACGACGATCACCTGATCGACCTTCTCGAGCAGAGGATGAAGGTGGCTGAGAAGATCGGGATGTACAAGAAGGAAAACAACATCACCATCCTCCAGAGCGCACGGTGGGACGAGATTGTGAAGAGGGCTATGATCAGGGGAAAATCAAAGGGCCTCAGCGAGGAACTTATCGACAACCTGTTCAAGGCAGTTCACCAGGAATCAATTAACCGCCAGATGAAAGTGATGAACAACGGGATAACGAATCATAATGGTTCCGAAGGCAAATAAACCAGTCAATATGAAAAAAACAGTGTCTCCTTCGGCAGTAAAGGGCAGGATCAAGGCTCCTGCATCCAAGAGCATGACCCAGAGGGCAATAGCAGCCGCACTGCTTTCGGAAGGAGAAACCACTGTTCTCAATCCATCCTTCTGCAATGATTCGCTTGCAGCCATGGGGCTTGCAGAAGGTCTCGGAGCCACGGTAAAAAGAAACAGAGATGAACTGAAGATATCGGGAGGAAAAGAACTCAGGGTGAAAAGACTGGATTGCGGAGAATCGGGACTGGCAATCAGGATGTTCTCTCCAATAGCTGCACTTCATCCTGAAGAGATAATAATATCGGGAACCGGATCGCTGAGAACAAGACCCATGACCATGATTGAGGATGCCCTCAGGCAGTTCGGCGTACAATGTAATTCCAGCAGCGGACTCCTTCCGCTGACAATAAAGGGACCTCTGCCGGGAGGAGATTGTGAGATTGACGGATCTATCAGCTCCCAACTGCTGACAGGACTTCTCATGGCCTTACCCGCAGCAGGAATGGATTCAACTGTCAGGGTAATGGATCTTAAAAGTCGCCCCTATATCGATATGACGCTGCAGGTGCTTGAGAAATTCGGAATAAAAGCAATCAATGACCATTATTCAAAGTTCCTGATCCCCGGAAACCAGAAATACAGGGCATGTTCATTTGAAGTTGAAAGCGACTGGAGCGGAGGTGCATTCCTTCTTGTAGCAGGAGCCATCGCCGGTGAAGTCACGGTGGATGGCCTGAGGCCAGACAGCAGGCAAAGCGACAAGGCCATTCTGACTGCACTCGACAAGGCAGGAGCCAGGATGAGTGTGCGTGAGAAATCCGTTACGGCATATAAATCAGATTTGAAGGCATTTGAATTTGATTCTACAGAATCACCAGATCTTTTTCCTCCCCTCGTGGTACTTTCAGCCTGCTGCAGTGGGATCTCAGGTATTAAAGGTGCCCACAGGCTTGTCCATAAGGAAAGCAACCGATCAGAGGCCCTTGTGGAGGAGTTCGGACGGCTGGGGATAAAAGTAGAGGTCAGCGGCGACTATATGCTGGTTACCGGCGGCCCGATACAGGGAGGGGAAGTTACGTCTCATAACGACCACCGCATTGCTATGGCACTGGCAACAGCAGCGCTGAGAGCTTACAACAAGGTGACAATACATGATCCCGGGTGCATCGGGAAGTCATATCCGGAGTTTTTCGAGGACCTCGTGAAACTGGGTGTTATAGTTTATGATTAGCATAAAAAAGATATTATTCTTTTATTTTTTACAATTATTTGCAAGGAATTAAAAAAATTATATAGTTTTGCAGTCATGATAGCAAGGAGGATAAATATCTGGTCGTGGCGCAGCTCAGTAATTGATGCTGTGAAACAGGCCATATAATTATCCGGAGAGGTATATTTTTCAGGGCACGCTGTTCACAGCGTGCCCTTTTTGTTTGGAATCATTTACAAACCATTAATAAAAACGAGTATGAAAAAGATCACAAAAATTCTGTTAAGTGAAAAAGAAATGCCGAGGCAATGGTATAATATCCAGGCGGATATGCCAAATAAACCCTTGCCGCCACTTCACCCGGTAACCAGGGAACCTATCGGTCCTGATGCCCTGGCAGCCGTTTTCCCAATGGAACTGATAAAACAGGAGGTATCACAGGAAAGGTATATCGATATCCCCGAGGAGGTTGTCGACCTCTACAGGATGTACCGGCCCTCTCCCCTTTACAGAGCCTATAATCTCGAAAAGAAACTTGGCACAAAGAGCAGGATCTATTACAAGTATGAAGGCGGGAACTATTCCGGCTCCCACAAGGCCAACACAGCCATTGCCCAGGCATACTACAACAAGCAGGAAGGCATCAAGAGAATAACAACCGAGACAGGTGCAGGCCAGTGGGGAAGTGCAATGAGCTTTGCCTGTCAGCATTTCGGACTCGAACTGCTTGTATTCATGGTAAGAGTCAGTTATGACAGCAAGCCTGGCAGGAAGATCATGATGAACTCCTATAATGCAAAGGTTGTGCCTTCGCCCAGCACCATGACTGAAGCAGGAAGGAAGGTACTGGAAGCTGATCCGGATTCCCCGGGCAGCCTCGGTATTGCAATCTCCGAAGCCATGGAGATCGCTATCCAGGATCCGTACACAAAGTACTCGCTGGGAAGCGTTCTGAACCATGTGATCCTCCATCAGACCATCATCGGGCAGGAAGCACTTCTGCAGATGGAAAAGGCAGATGATTATCCCGATGTTGTTATTGGCTGTTTCGGAGGAGGTTCGAACTTCTCTGGCATTGCATTTCCCTTCCTTCGTGAAAAGCTTCTCAATGGGAAAAATGTAAGGTTGTTAACAGTTGAACCTGCTTCATGCCCAAAACTTACCAAGGGAAAATTCATGTACGATTTCGGAGATTCTGCAGGTATGACTCCCCTCCTACCCATGTACACCCTGGGGCATAATTTTATCCCCGAAAAAATCCACGCAGGAGGATTAAGGTATCATGGTGCAGGTGTCCTTGTCAGCCAGCTGCTCAAGGACGGGTTCATAGAAGCAAAAGCCAAGCTGCAAAGGGAGTGTTTCGAAGCGGGAGTTCTGTTTTCACGCACCGAAGGAATTCTTCCAGCTCCCGAATCGAATTATGCAATAGCCGCAGCACTCGATGAAGCCAGGAAGTCAGATATCGAGGGAGTGCCAAGGACAATACTGTTCAACCTGAGCGGTCATGGCCACATGGATATTTCAGCCTATGAGAAATACTTTGAGGGCAACCTGCCCGATCATGAGATGACCGAGGCAGAGGTTGAGGAGGCTATAGCGAAGATCAAGCTGCCTGACTGACCCCCCTGCCCCCCTCTACGCTTCGGTCGGGACAACTTGTTCCGCATTAGCGGATGGCTCTAAGGGGGGCAGAGACCCTTATGAAGATTAGCCCCCCTACCCCCCTAAAGGGGGGTTGAAACCCTGAGTACTGATGGGTTTATAGCCCCCCTTTAGGGGGGTTGGGGGGTAAATATCTAAAAATCCGAATACTCCGTCGGATGACACAGATAAGGCTTTGTCTTCGATGTCGCATTTGCATATTCCGGCAAGGCTTTTAGCGTCAGCCAGTCGGGGTGGTTCCGGAAGGCGTTCCAGTGATCATCATGCGATTTCATGTCGGCATAGGTCGTCATGTACATAAGCCTGGGTTTCAGGCTCCCGAGAAGTACCTGGCCATAGAAAACCGCATTCGATCCAACCTTCTCGAAGATGGCTATCTCCCCTCCTTCGTTGAACATGTGGATCTTCTTAAGTGCTTTTGCCTCTGTGGCGCTTTCATAGCTTCGAAGCTCATAGATCCTCTCCGAGGGCGGAGTCTGGTACTCATATACCTTATACTGGGGCATGAATGCAAAGGCTTTCATGAAGACACTCTCGTACCTGTCAAATGGAGGGGTCTTTACCGGAGCATCAAGGAAATCCTTCCCGGCTTCCTGGTATGCCTGATCCTTTTCGAGGACATCGTTTATCACGAAATACTGATCAGCAGAAGTATAAGGAATAAAAACGTAGACCAGCTTCCCGAAATCTACAGTGTCTTCCGCCACAGGCTTGAATACGCCGACTTTGCTTATACCAGCCCTGTGCATTGCCGGAATAAATGCATCCTTCAGGTACTTGTCAATCGAAGCTTCCTGGGTTTCCTGGCTGATGTTATAGATCTTGATCTCATAATACATCCTGCCATCTGTCGTCCTGCAGGAAAAGAAAAAAGGAACCAGGATAAAAAGGAGTAACAGTTGTGTCAGATTCTTTTTCATAATGATGTTGTAAGATGTGATTTATAGATTATAGACTAGTAGGTCATACCTATTTGTATTTATCCCCCTCCATCTCCCTGCTCCTGATCTCCATAGAATGTTCAGGCAAATGGTGAATCTCAAGTTCTATTGTATCCACCCCCCCTTCTTTGCGCTAGCAGAGAAGGGGGATGGGGGGATGAGTTCGTGTCTTCCTAATACAATCCCGAAAACTCCTTAAATATCTGGTTGGCTTTTTCGGCTGTCAGTTCGGCTCCCGAGGTTACATAGAACCTGTGCCTGAGAGTAATAGATTCTCCTTTCTGAAGGGTAACCACTATTTTCTCGTGATCCTTCACGTACGACTGTGCACCAAGGTTATTGGTGGAGAAGAGCCCGTATCCGCGTGCATGCGAATGTGCAGGATAGCCCAGGTTTTTGGGATGATCAAAGACTCCCATTGTCGTCAGGACCCCGTCTTTTGTTCCAGAAAGCAGCACCCAGTCATTTCTCGAACTCCACACCTGATCTCCCTTAAGTCCTGAGCTGGAAACATACATACCCGTAACACCGGTGTTATCTGTTGCCTTAACCGTTGTCGGATTGCCCTTGTCGTCGGTGAATATCAGAGATTCATTCGAAGGCATCTCAAAGGCCCTGTCGACCCTTATTGCGAACATTCCCTCCTTGTTGTCGGTGATTGTAACTGTTCCGTTGGCAGCCGTCAGGGTGGAGATATGGTCAATCGTCCTTGAATCCTTGTCAGCCGAGAAAATATATTTCGTGTTCTCAACCAGAAGCGTATTGCCTTTATTGTCGTCCCAGTTGGAAACAACTTCAAGTGTGGCTTTTTTACCACTTTTTGCACTGACGATCTGTTTTACGACGATATGGCCGTATGAATCTTTCCTGTTTGCGGGGATGGCAGATGAGTTATTCCAGAAATCGAGTCCGTTAACATTACCATGGTTGAACCAGATCCCTATGTGATGAGGATGATCGACCCGTTCTCCTTTCCTCGCTTCAAGAGGAAATCCCCTTGTAATAACTGATCCGTTAGGGGCATAGACCGGGAAAAGGTATGGTTTTTCCATATTGGAAGGGTACTGGAATGATGTGAACAGCTTCCCTCCTATTATAACATCTACTTTCTGCTTGTCGTCAGCTCTTACAAGCTTGACCTTCTGTGCCTGTGCATTAACTGTAATAACAGTCATCAGCACCAGTGTGAGCAGCAATGATATTTTTCTTATCATGTCTTTATAATGTTTACATATTAATACTGGAATACCTTGCCGCCTGCAAGCACCTCCTGAGTCTTTTCGTTGAAGGAAGCTTTTTCTCCTGTTCTGAGGGCTGCCGTACACATTATGCAGGCTATTGAATGGTTGTACCCTGCAACAACGTCTGCATGAGGTTTCTTCCTGTCGCGCACGCATTCCATCCAGTTCCTCATATGTGCGGTTGTCATAGGATCGCCGCCTGTGTCGGCCGATGTTTCTATCTTCATTCCAGGAAGCTCAAAGGGCTCAAGCAGGTTTGCTTTCATGTTCATTGCCTTGGCTTCTCTTTCTGTCAGGCCGCCTTCGGGTGTGATCTTGTTGGTGTCGAGATTGAGCATTCCGCCGTTAGAGTAGTAGTATTCCTTGGTCCCGCCTGCCGAGTTGGTGAATCTCGATGAATAGACAACCTGGAATGCCTGGTCAGGTTTTGCAGGATCGACGTATTCCATTACAGCGGTCATTGTATCGAAGTTTGACCTTCCATCCTTCCACAGGTAAATACCTCCGTTGGCAGCAACGCTTTTCGGGTGAGCTATTCCCGTGAACCAGTGAACCGTATCTATCTGGTGAGCCATCCACTGACCAGGTATTCCGGATGAGTAAGGCCAGAAGAGCCTGAACTCCAGATACTTCCTTGGATCGAACGCTGCAGCCGGACGGTTCAGCTGGTACCTTTTCCAGTCAGTGTCAGCTTCCTTAAGAAGGGGAACAACACTGGGTCTTCTCCATCTTCCGGGCTGGTTAACGTTCCAGGTCATTTCAACCATTACTATCTTTCCAAACTTGCCGGAATTGATATATTCATTAGCGGCAATATAGTTTGGTGCGCTGCGACGCTGTGAACCTATCTGAACTATTTTGCCTGTTTTTTCGACAGCTGCGCGTGCAACCCGTGCATCGGCCATCGATTCGGCGAATGGTTTTTCAACGTAAGCATCCCTCCCGGCGTTAACCGCTTCGGCACAATGAAGGGCATGCTGGAAGTCTGCTGTGCTTATGATCACAGCATCTGTATCTTTCCCGCTGTACAGTTCTTCATTGTTCCTGGCAAGTCTCAGGGTGATACCCTGTGCTTTGAAAAACTGGTCAGCCTGATCCCTCCTCATGCTCCACAGATCCGACAGAGCGGTGAACTCAAAGTTAAGTTCCTTCTTGAGGCTTGTAAATGAAGGGTAGAGTGAACCCCTGAAACGGTCGGAATAACCGACAATGCCTACCCTCACCCTGTCGTTCGCGCCCAGAACCTGCGAGTAGCTCTTTGCTGTAAGTGTCAGACCGGCTGCACCCAGCGCTGTTTTTTTAACGAAATCTCTTCTGCTTGTCATGATTATAATGGTTAAAGTGATTTTTGTAATCTGTTTTTACACTCCCTAACCTCCCTGTATTAGGAAGCCTCAGCAGCTTCGCTGGACCCCAGAGGTAATAAACCCCCGCTGCTGCGCAGCACCCCCTGAAGGGGGTTAAAAACCCATTACCAATCAAGAAATGTGGTGGGTTTTAACCCCCCTTTAGGGGGGATGGGGGGTCGTACCTTTGTAAAAATACTTATTTCCGTTAACGTACACATACAAACATCGTGCTTTTTTTGATTGTTGGATTCTTTATTCAAATTTTTTAACATGATTTTATCCCTGATCAATTAAATTTGTTTCAGGCCTTTAACCAAAACAACTGGCATGATCCTCCATAAAAGAATCCTAACCTCAGCCGTATTCTTCGGCATCGTTTTTTCACCTTACACCCAGGCTCAGAATACCAGGTTCACTAAGGTTGCCCCTGGGGTATGGAAATGCGTGATCGGCAATCCTGACAAGCCTGACCTTTACAGTGCTGCCGGGATAAAGCCTGCTGGTGAAGGGCTTACCAGGCTCGGTGATGCAGAGATCCCTCTGCGCGAGGAAGATATCAAAGCCGATGTGCTCAACGGTAAAACCCTTCTCAGTTTCCCGCTAATGAGAGGCGAGCAGATCTTCGGATTCGGCCTCAACTTCAGGACAGTCCATCAGAGGGGAAGGATACTAAATCTCCATGTCGACCATTACGGCGGCACCGACAACGGCAGAACCCATGCACCGGTACCGTTCTACGTTTCCGACAGGGGCTACGGAGTATTTATAAACAGCTCAAGGTACCTTACTGTGTATGCGGGAACCGGGGTCAGGAAAGACAGTCCCGAAGCTCCAGGGGAGCGCGACAGGAATACGGACAAAAGATGGACTTCAAGACCTTATTCAGATGCTGTTGAGGTAGTTATCCCGGCAGAAGGAGCTGAAATCTACCTTTTCTCGGGCCCGACGCCTATGGAGGCAGTCCGCAGGTTCAATCTCTTTTCGGGAGGAGGATGCCTGCCGCCACGCTGGGGACTTGGGTTCACGCAGCGCGTGCCTACACTTTATACTTCAAGGCAGGCTGAGGAAGAAGCAGACCTGTTCGGGGAGAAAGGATTTCCCCTCGATTTCATCGGACTGGAACCGGGATGGCAGAGCAGGGCTTATCCATGTACCCTTGAATGGGATTCTACCCGGTTCCCTGATCCGGCAGGCTTTGTTAAAAGAATGAAGGAAAAGGGAGTACATGTTAATCTTTGGACAAATCCATATATTTCTTCTCATTCACCTGCTTATAATAAGATACTGCCCTACACAGGCACACATACTGTCTGGGGCGGAGTGGTGCCCGATCTTACTTTGCCGGATGCAAGGAGGATCATCAGTGACCAGCTTGAAAGAAGCCAGATAAATATCGGGATAAGCGGCTACAAGATCGATGAATGCGACGGCTATGATTACTGGCTATGGCCAGATGCGGCGAAATTCCCCTCCGGCACTTCTGCCGAACAAATGAGGCAGACTTACGGACTAATGCTCCAGGATCTTACTACACACTTATACAGGCAGCAGAACATGAGGACCTACGGACTTGTGCGTGCATCGAACGGAGGCGGAGCCTCATTCCCCTATGTGATCTACAACGATTATTATAGTCATGAAGATTTTATAACCGCCTTGATAAACAGCGGGTTCTGCGGAGTATTATGGACCCCTGAAGTAAGGAGTTCCAAAACCAGCGAGGAGTGGCTGAGGAGGATGCAGACGGTGATCTTCTCACCCATGGCAATGATAAATGCCTGGTCGAGCGGCACAAAGCCATGGTCGTTCCCCGAGGTTGAAAAGGAAGTCAGGGATATTGCATTGCTGAGGATGCAGCTCCTGCCCTATTTCTATACCGAATTTGCCAGGTATCACTTCGACGGCATACCTCCATTCAGGGGAATGAACCTGGAACCGGGGTTCACGATGAAGGCAAAATCGGAGCTCAGAAGCGGGAGCCTGGAAGACAATCCTTATTCTGAAGCGATCCTGAAAGAAATAAAGGATCAGTACATGGCCGGAGAGTATCTCCTGGTTGCTCCGTTGTTTACGGGTCAGACCAGCAGGGAGGTAGTGCTCCCGAAGGGTAGATGGTATGATTTTTATTCCGGAGAGTACGCAGGCGATGGAGAGGTGATCAAAGTCGCCCCGGGTCCTGAAAAGATCCCTGTTTTTGTGAAAGACGGAGCTATTATACCAATGATGCCACCGGCGCTTCATGCACCCGCACCGGGAGAAAAGTTCGATCTCGAGATCAGGCACTACGGGAAAAAATCCGGTGCATACAAGCTCTATGATGATGACGGCGAAACCTTTGACTATGAGAAGGGTGAGTACTCCTGGCGTACAATCACGGTGACTGCCGATAAAAAGGGAAAGCTGACCGGCACTCTGTCGAAAGCCGAAAAGAGTAAGCCGGACAATGTGGGGAAGGTTACCTGGAGGTTTATGAGTCAGTAGAGATCGTGCAATCGATCAGGGGAACTCCCCTCCCTGGAGAGCCTGTCCCGCGAAGATTCAGCATAGCGGGAGGCTGGGGGTGGGTTATCAGGTCTTGCAGGTCTTGCATGACTGGCAAGACTTGCAAGACCGGCAAGACCGGCAAGACAATTTAAATTTATATTTGTATACATATTATATAACCATGGAAACCAAACCTGCCCCGAAACGATTGTATTCACTCGATGCCCTGAGGGGTTTCGACATGTTCTGGATAATGGGTGGTGAAGGCATCTTCATCGCCCTTGCTTCACTTACAGGATGGCCGCTGTTCAAGTGGTGCGCAACGCAGCTCGACCATGTCCCGTGGCATGGATTCGTATTTTATGACATGATCTTTCCCCTGTTCCTTTTCATTGCCGGGATCTCCTTTCCTTTCTCGCTGGCGAAAAGGCTGGAAAGGAATGACAGCCGGGCTTCGATCTACAAGCATATAATCTTCAGGGGCCTTATACTGGTAGTTCTCGGGATCCTTTACAACAACGGATTAAAATTCAATTTCGGGGAGCTCCGCTATGGGAGCGTTCTCGGCCGCATAGGTCTGGCATGGATGTTTGCAGCGATCATCTTCATGAATACGAAACTGAATGTAAGGATACTATGGTGTGCAGGACTCCTCATAGGCTACTGGATCCTCTTTCTTCTTTTCCCGGCGCATGACCTGGGATCGACTGACATTTTTTCGAGGGAAGGGAATTTTGCGAGCTGGATCGACAGGCTTATCATGCCCGGGAAGCTTTATCTCGGCAACCACGATCCGGAAGGCATCATGAGCACGATGCCGGCGATCGGAACTGCGCTGCTGGGGATGTTCACTGGTGAGTTCCTGCTTTCGGGCTACCTTAAGGACAAGCCCCTGCGAAAGGTTCTGTATATGGCCGGGGCAGCCGTCATCCTGATGATCATCGGGAAGCTGTGGAACCTTGTATTCCCTATCAACAAGAACCTGTGGAGCAGTTCATTTGTATGCTGGGTGGGGGGACTGAGCCTCCTGCTGTTCTCTGTCTTCTACCTGGTGATAGATGTCTGGAACTACCAGAAATGGGCATTCTTTTTTGTGGTCATCGGCATGAACCCTATAACGATCTACCTTACCGAGAGGATAGTCGGCTTCTCCAAGGCAAACAACTTCTTCTTCAAGGGTTTTGCGGATCTTTTCCCCGAAAAATGGGCTCCTGTGATAATGGCAACCGGGATAACGGCGATAGCGTGGCTTTTCCTGTATTTCCTATTCAGGAAGAAGATATTTCTGAAGGTGTGACTTCCAGTCTGCCAGGTAAGTCTCAATCCATTAACCGCAGGTACCCAGTGAAGCTATAACCATTTCTACGCTTTCCTGGTTCGATGTTTCCGGAGTATAATTAAGAAGCTCACGGGCTGATGTTATATTAAACCAGTGAGACTTTGCCAATTCATAAACTGCAAACCGGGTAAGTACAGGCTCCTTTTTTATCCGGAATATTTTATTTAATGCTTCTGCCGTATATGATAATGCCAATGCACTCCGGACGCTTATTGATTTCCTTACCGGGTCAAGACCTGCACCTTTCAGGATCGTATTGATAAGATCCCACAGTAGCACGGGTTCACCATTTGAAATGAAGTAGGCTTTTCCCGATGATATAAAAGAATCTTTCAGGATAGAATCCAGGGCACAGATATGAGCCATGGCTGCATTAGAATTGCTCGTTATATCCACTAAATTCTTACCATCTCCGATCTGTATCAGTTTCCCCCTTCCTGCCCTGTCAATGAGCCTTGGAATAAGATGATTGTCTCCCGGGCCAATTACAATATGAGGTCTCAGAGCAATTGTCATCAGGCCTGGGGAATTGGCATTAAGTACAATTCTTTCAGCTAAAGCTTTGGTAGAAATATAATGTGATAAGGACGATCCGGAATAAGGAAGCGACTCATCCCCGTTAACAATATCCCTGCCATCGAAAACAACACTCGTACTGCTTGTGTAGATAAGCCCTTTCACATTTTTAGCAATGCATGCGTTTACTATATTCTGAGTTCCGGTCACATTGGTTCTGTAGTAATCACTGAATGAACCCCACATCCCTGCCTTTGCGGCGACATGGAATACTACATCCATGCCTTCACAGGCGTCAAATACGGTTTCCTTATCTGACAGATCTCCTCTTTTAACGGTCACTCCCAGTCTCCTGAGGTTTGGATAATCGCCTCTCGAGAAGCTGGTTATACAGTAATCTCTTTTAATGAGCTCTCTGATCAGGGCTGAACCAATAAAACCGCCGCCGCCGGTAACCAGTACATTCATCTTGTTTTCCTTGAAACCATTACAGTTAGTTTTTCACGATATATTTTAGCATTGTGGCGCGGATCCATGGGGAATTCCCTGAAGAAGAAACATTCCTTTATTTCCCTTGTGATCACGGATGACCCGGCTATTTCCAGTAATTCTCTTTTCATTGATTCTGAAGGGCTGATTCCGGCCTTTAGCTGAATACAAATCACCGGTTGTTTCCATTGACTGTTCTCATCAGTTAATCCGATGAGTGCCGAACGCAAAACAAGCGGATGCCTGTTGAAGACAGCTTCGCAGGGTATGGTGAAAAGGGTACCGGATTGCGTAACAACCCTCTGTGACTTCCTGCCATAAAACCATAACCTTCCCTCTCCATCAAGCCGACCCAGATCGCCCATCCTGTGCCAGATTTCACTTTTTGCTGGATCCGCGATCTTAGACATCCTGTTTGCCAGAGGATTATTAAAGTACTCCGTTGATACCCAGGACCCCTTTACAGCAATTTCACCGACCTGATTGACAGGCAGACATAAGTCTTCTATCCATTTGCTGAATGGTTCATCGGTTATTTCTATGACTCTTATATCAATTCCGCGAACTGGGTATCCGATGCATATCCCATTATCCTCGACAGGTTTTTCTGTCCAATGGCTCTTTAGCTCAGTTGATCTGATATCCGTAACCGGCAATGCTTCAGTAGCTCCGTAAGGAGTACGTATAGCAGTGCTTTCCGGAACAATCCGGCTGAAATCCTCAAGTACACTTCCGTGAACCGGGGCTCCGGCTGAAATGACATGTCTTAAAGAGCCAAGCTTAATGCCGTTTTTTATACAATAAGCTGACAACCTGCTCAGGATCATGGGTGAGCCAAACATCTGCGTACAACTAAAATCCTGAATATTCTTCACCACCCGTGCCGGATCCAGTTTTGCGGGGTAAGACATGTCCATGTCTGCAAATACTGAAGAATTACCATGACAAATGGCAAAAAGTCCCAGCAGAGGAAAGGTGCAGAGGTCAATCTCACCTGAGCTTATTCCAAAATGGTCCCTGGTTATTGCTATCTGATGATTCAGCATTCCGGTGGTATAGACCACTCCTTTTGCCAGGCCGGTACTTCCGCTGGTAAAAAAGATCGCAGCTGTATCATCAGAACCGGCAGTTGAGACAGGATACGCTCCTTTCGCAGCAGATTGCCTCCTGACCAGGGCAATAGGTCTCAGGAACCTCGGGAGTCCCACAATAACTTTTACCTTTAACTCCCTGAAGACAGAATGGTCTATAAATCTCAATATATGAGCCTTAAGTATTCCAACGAAGGCTTCTGCCCTGATGCCCCTGAGTGCATCCAGCATTGCCCTGATCCCCATACCCGGGTCAATCAGTACCGGAACAGCCGAGATTCTTAACAGGGAAAAAACCAGGTACAGCAGCTCAGGGCCTGCAGGTACCATAAGGACAGTTCTCGTCCCTGGCTTTATACCTTTGCCTTCAAGGTAATGTGATAACCTGTCAACTTCCTGGTCAAGTTCTTTGTACGTCACACGGGCAGGATGAAGAAGGGCAGGTTTATCAGGGAACTTAACGGCATTCTCCCTTAAATAAATTGAAATATTCATGACTTGCTGATCCTGATAGTTCGTATCTTCCATCTTTAGCAGGAGGGATTTTGAAAAAGCGCAATTGAAACAGATATTCCGGAACCTACTGTAAGAAAAAGTATATTTTCTGAAGCTATGAAACTGTTATCATTCCATGAATTTTTCAATGCAAATGCAGGCCCTGCTGTATGAAGTTCCCTGTTCATGCCGTTCCTTACCTCAACCAATTTACATGAAGCACTTAACTTGTCTTTCAACCCGGGAAGAAGACCCTTAGGGCTCTGTGATGGGATTATCAGGTCAATATCCCCCATAGAATAACCTGTTTCACCAAGAAACCTGTCGACTGATGCGGCAGCACATTTAATACAATCTTCAACATAAGTTTCACTCTCCCTGATTTCAAGAATATTTCTCCTCCCCCACCTGCCCTTCTTTTTCCCGAAACGTGTCAGGCCTGTGAAATCTTCGGAGAACTCCGGAAAAGTATATGTCCTGAAATGTGAGAAACCTCCTTCGGTTTCGGTTCCGGAAAGTAATACAGACGCAGCAGCGGAATAAAACCTGTAGTTTTCTGAGAAGCCCGGGAATGGTTCCGAATCTGCTGTAACAACAATCCCATGTTTTATCCGGCCTGTTCTGATGAACCCGTCAATGATCTCTATACCGGAGAGCCATCCGCAACCACCATTGCCAAGATCAAATGAAAAGGTTCCTCCAATAAAGGCATTCTCTTTTTTTCCTGATGGTTTAATCCGGGAGGCCGGCATGGATATATGCTGGATAAGCGATGCGATAGACGGTTCCCCCGTATTGCGGTATCTGTATATGCCGGTATTGATCAGCAGACCGATCTCTGACGGCACTATTCCTGTGCTGAAAAGACATTCCTTAACAGTGTTCGCTGACAGAGAAATTGAATTTACCGAACGAAATCCTGAATAAAGCTTCGAGACCGATACCATACTAATCCTTGTTCCCATAATGGTATATTATTTCATCCATCATGAAGATAACCACTCCAATAATCAAACCTGAAGCAAAGCATAGCAACATAATGCGATCGCCTACATGAAAACGTTTTTCATTCATATACTGATAGATGGCAAGAAAATGTGTTGTTGAGGCCGTGTTACCGTTATCTCTCAGATTCACTACCAGGTTCCCGGGTTTTTTATCTTCGCTCTCATAGAGCCTGATCGCACCCGAGATAATGGAACTCCTCGAGGTCTGATGAGGGATAAGATAATCGATCATATCGAAGGTAAGGTTGTTTGCCTTAAGTGCTTCACTGACGATAGGAAGGCAGTTCGCCACAGATGCCTTATGAATTTTTATCGATTTTGTCTTCATATATCCCCCGGGGGTTCTCTTATTTTGTCCTCCCTTACAGAGACCGCTCAGGTGACTGAAAGTACTGAACCCCGATATGATAAGACCTTCAGAATCTTCCGGAGCCTTCTCGAGAATTACAGCAGCTCCGCAATCACCCACGGTAAGAGATGATATCTCGGAACTAAGCGGTGTCCTTATATTTTTAAGGGCATGATCATATAAATTTGATATATATTCCCCGCTGACGATCATACATGTGCTGATCTTTCCCAGCCTGAAAAAGTTTTCAGCAACATAAACACCTGTAAGCATGCCCGCACACGCATTTGATATATCAAAGGTCATTGCTTTCCCTGCTCCGATCACATCCTTAATCAGGAGTGAAAACGAGGGCTCATAGAGATGTGATAAACCGTTCTTATAATGGGTAATTGAGCAACATATAACAAGGTCGAGGTCTTCAGCCCCGTATTTTGAATGTGCAAGGCAATCCCTTGCAGCGTCACAGGCAAGAGAAAAGGAATCCTCGGTATCTGAACAAACCCTTCGTTCCCTAATCCCGGTCAGAAGTCCGAATTTTTCCATACCGGGGATTTTAATCCTGGAGATCAGTTCACTGGTTGTTAACCTTTTTCCGGGGATTTTTACACCGATACTCTCAATATGACATTTACCATTCATTTCATGAATTATTATCTTCTGTCAGCTGTGAGTCAGTTCTTTTTATGAACTCTAAGACCAGCCGGGAGATTTCATCACTCTTTTCCTCCTGAATGAAATGCCCTCCTTCGAGAATCAGGTGCGGCTGACCTGCAGAACCGGGTATTTTCGACTGAAGGAATTTATCGCCTCCCCGTGTAACAGGATCATTGGAGCTGAAGATGGTGAGGAAAGGTTTTTGCCATCTGCTCAGAACCTCCCAGGCCTTTCGGTTGGCAGCAGATTCAGGGTCATCTTCAGTGACTGGAACACGACCGGGCAATGCCCTGATTCCTGCCATATACCTTCCTGAAGGAAAAGGTGCATTATAAGCTATTCTCTCTTCCTTGCTCAGCTTGTTTCCCATCCCGCAATCAAGCACTGTGTCGACAGGGATGTAAGGACTATAACGGGCGAAGTACTTCCACAGAGTAAATAAATAATGCATTGTCTGTCCACCAGTGGGTAACATACCATTGCAGATTATTATACCGGAAAACAATTCCGGTTCTTCTGCCGCAATTCTTAAACCGATCAGGGAGCCCCAATCATGGGCAAAAAGTATTATATCCCTGACCTTAATAAGGCTCAGCCAGTCATGAATAATATCGATATGAATTTGGTATTTATGGAATTCCGTTCCACCTGGTTTATCCGACCTGCCAAAACCTATCAGGTCAGGGGCAATAACCCTGTAACCGGCACCGGAGATTTTACTTATCATATGACGATACAGGTAAGACCAGGTTGGAACCCCGTGAAGAAGGAGAACTGCTCTTGAGTCAGCCGGTCCTTCATCAATATAGTGAAGGCGCAGGTTTTTGATATAAGTGTAGTGCGGATGAAAAGGGAAATCTTTCAGGCTAGCAAACCGGGCTTCCGGTGTCTGATAGACCTTCATAGTTCAATCGATAATACACCTAATCAAATCTGCCTGCATTTTTCCGGTATTATTTATAAAGTTAATAAATTTTGAGACATAAGTCAAGATCATTCCCCAAACCGAAAATAGAGCTTCCCTGTCAGTTTCTCTCCGGAATAAGTGTTCTTACGGCTCTGCGGACCCTCGGCTTCTGCCATCGTGAACTTGGTACCTATCGGGCTTATACCGTGCAGGAACGAAATATTTCCTTCAGGAAAAGGAGGATTGACTTCTCCCCTTACGCCTGCCTGGCGCGTGGAATACTTTGCATTCCCCGGCGTGAAAAGGTGCAGGTAGAGCCCTTCAGTTGCCGCAAGAATTGTCAGCGGAAGCTCTTTTGTCGTTACCCGGACAGCATGGAAATTGGAATAATATCCTTTGAATTCCGGGTAATCCCACGACTCTCCGGTGATCGTATTATTGTATTTCTTGTCGTACAGCCCGAACTGCACTCCCCTCAGCCTGTTCTTCCACACATGGTAAGGTCCGTCAGCCAGCAGCCTGGCTCCTGTCACAAGCTCTTCAGGATATTTAAAGGTTATTCCGGCAAAGGCAAGATCTCCCGAGGGGGTATATTCATAATCAAGTTCTGCCCAGCCGCTGCCATAGATGGTCCAGGCTGCCTTCGAGCCACCGGTATAAGTAACTTCCACCTTATATGAATTCCCTGAGGCATAATGCTTAAATCCTTCGAAGTCAGCCTTGTGCCCTGCAAACCTGATCCCGTCGGAGAATGATATTGTTCTGTTACCTGATCTGACTCCTGCCAGGGTCCCTGTACTTTTATCAAAGGTCAGCTCTGTATCGCCGGCCCTGACAACCAGGAACTTATCCCTTTCTTCAGCAACGGGCATCCCGCTGCCCTGCTTCAATGTTCTGGCAGCCAGGCCGGAAGCAGAACTAATCTTCCACGACCATTTGTTGATCAGCATCCCTTCCCTGTCCTTCGCGGTTATATAAAGCACATCAAATGTATTCCAGTTTGAAGGAAGCTGCAGCCTGAGGTTTCCTGTCTTCCCTGGTTCCAGATCTGGAGAGCTGATCCGTTCTGTTAATCTGACCTCGCTGAATCCGGGAAATGACCCTTCGTACCGTACAAGCTCCCAGGCAAAGGTGCAAAGGTTCAGGTTTGTATACATGTACCTGTTGGTAACTGTTAACGTTCCGTCAAATCCGGGTTGCAGGGTCTTCTCATTGAACTGAACAGGTGCCCAGATATCCTTTATGGTGTAGAAGCTTCCCTCCTTCTGGTGGTAGGGGCCGAGTATCCCGTCGGGACCCCTGTTGCCTTCAGAATCGATCGAGTCGTTCAGATCCTTTCTTTCAACACCTTCATCGGCAAACACCCACATGAAAGCTCCTGCCGACAGGGGTTTGGAAAGCATCAGGTTCCAATGGTCCTCAAGTCCGGCTCCGTGACCGCCGTCGTACAGGCCGTGAAGGAACTCCGTAGGGAAGAATATTTCCTTGCCGTTATTGAGGGCATTCTCTACATACCTGTAACCCGGGTAATGCTTGGTATTCGTACCGTTCACTATCGACCATGGCTCAATTACTGTTCTTTTCTGGGGGTCGTAGAGGGCATAGTCATCCCTCACTTCCTTGTTGAATCCACCCTCATTTCCGTTATCCCAGAGTACTATTGAGGGATGGTTAACATCGCGCTCGACCATTTGTTTAACGAGACGCTTTGCCGTAGGAGTATCATAGAATTTCTGCCAGCCGGCAAGCTCATCGAGAACGAACAGGCCCAGCGAATCACATACATCGAGAAAATACTGATCAGGAGGATAGTGGCTCATCCTCACCGCATTCATGTTCATCTCCTTCATCAGCTTAACATCGTCGATGGCCAGCTGTTTGCTGCTTGTCCGTCCCGATGAAGGCCAGAACGTATGACGGCAGACTCCCCTGAACATTACTTTTACGTCGTTTACGTAGATACCGTCACTCTCCCTGAGTTCAACGGTGCGGAATCCGAATTTCTGAGTGATCTGATGAAAGGATTTTTTGCCCTTTTTAACAGATACAATTACCTGGTACAGGTTTGGGAATTCAGGGTTCCAGAGGGCCGGAGAGCTGAAATTCCCGGTAAGAGTTGTCTTGCCGGACTGGCTGATATTTGCTGAAAGTACCGGGCCGAAAGGTTTGCCGTCGGGGGTTTGAACCCGTGCCTCGATTGTTTTTGCCTTTCCCTCCCCGATCGTATATACGTCGATGTAAAAAGAACCGTCGGCCTTTGCATCCACAGCTACCCTGTCGATATGCTGGAGCGGGAAAGCTTCAAGGTACACGGGCCGGAATATGCCTCCGAAGACCCAGTAGTCGGACATCCTTTCAGCCCTGTTTATACTCTCGTTGGCTGATTCCTTGCTAACCGTCACTTCAAGGAGGTTGTTCCCGGAGTAGTTCAGCAATCCTGAAATGTCGTACCTGAACCTGTAGAATGCTCCCTGGTGGACGGGGCCGGCCGGTTTGCCGTTTATTTTAATTTCGGTATCGGTCATTGAGCCTTCGAATACGATGAAGACCTGTTTCATGTTCCATGATCCAGGGACTCTGAACTCATGCTTGTACATGCCTTTTTCGTTCGCGGGAAGGTTTGTCTTTCCATAGAGGTAAGAGCCGAAGCCCTTAAGCTCCCAGCATGACGGAACGTCAATTTTGCTCCATACTCCGCTGTTTCGTCCGTGAGTGCAGAAAAAATCCCACTTCACTGTATTGTCCTTATCAGTTCCGCTCAGATACAGGAATTCAGTGTTTTGTCCATTTAATGATGGAAGAATTAATACTGCAGACAGGAACAGGAATAGCTTTTTCATTTCTCGCTTTTTTATGCAGGATGCAATTTTGTAAAAAGAATTCATACACCCCAAAGCTTATCGGGTATTTTTAATATAAAATGATATATTTGTTACTCACTCTATGTTTTAATTAATGAAGTTGTCAAGATACCTGTTAATCATAACATTATTAATTGCCTGCGCTGACACAGTTTCCTTTGCACAGCCTGAAACTAATTTCAAGGTATTCCAGTTCCCGGCGGATATGATACCAAGGATAGACGGCAACGCCGGCGACTGGTCGATGGTCCCGGTGAGCTATGTCGTCGGGAGCAGTTTTCTCAGGGATGACGAAAAAAAACATCCGGGAGCACCGGCCCCGGAAAACCTTGATGTCAAGGTAAGGGTAGGCTGGGTGAAAGGGATGAACAGGCTCTACTTCCTCTATGAAGCATATGACAACTACTGGGATTTCTCACGCGTCGACCTCCACCACGACATATTTGAGATAGTTGTCGACGGCGATCAGTCGGGAGGCCCGCTTATTGAGCAGTTCCACCCGAATCCCGAGCTCAACAATTCCTGGGAAGCCTATTTCAATTTCCATGGAGTGCACGCACAGAAC
>JALONU010000119.1 GCA_025454775.1 Bacteroidales bacterium
TTGAAGGTCCTAGAAGTGCCCCCTCTTCACCGCCGGAAACACCCGTCCCTATGTAGAGAAGTCCTTTGCTCTCAACAAAGGTAGTTCTCCTGTTTGTGTCGGGGAAATGTGTATTTCCGCCGTCAATGATGATGTCGCCTTTGTCCAGGTAGGGGATAAGGGTATTGATCATGTCATCAACAGCGCTCCCGGCTTTAACCATGATCATGATCTTCCTTGGTTTTGCCAGCGATTTTACGAGCTCTTCAATGGAATGTGCACCGGTGATGTTCTTTCCCCTTGCCCTCCCGGCAAGAAAATCATCCACCTTCTGCGTGGTTCGGTTGTAAACAGCAACATGGAATCCCTTGCTCTCCATGTTGAGAACCAGGTTTTCTCCCATTACTGCCAGCCCGATCAGTCCGATGTCTGCAAGTTTACTCATATTGACTTAAGATTTACATTTATCATTAATTGTTAATAGTTGCTAGTTGCTAGTTCCTGGTTGCTTGTTGTTGGGTACTTCATTAAGAATAGTTGCCAGTAACCAGTACCCAGTACCCAGCACCCAGCAACTATTTCTCATAATACTCCCTAACCATTTCATCCATAACCCGGCTTGTTCTTGCAGCCGTAATGCCTGTGCTCACGGCTGTTCCGTTTTCAGTCAATGCCTTAACGACCTGTTCAATAAGGTAGTACTGGACATGTTCGGGCTTTTCATTGATATATTCTGTTCTTCCGTCATTATTCTCAACCACAATCGGATCAAAGCTGAAGCAGGAAAACCTTATTGATCCCCTGTCACCTGTAATTTCAATTATGTCCCTGGCAGATGACGGCGGGGCGCTGAAGCACCATGTCCCTGTCCCCGCTATGCCGTTGTCGAAGAGGAAAGTTGCCGAGACCAGGTCTTCGGCTTTATAGAGTTTAGCCTGGTTGATCGCGAACGCCCTTATGTGACGTACAGGTCCGAAAAGGAAATCGAGATAATCGAGCTGGTGTGATGCCAGGTCAAAGAAATGTCCTCCCCCGGACACGGAAGGATCAACCCTCCATGACAGGTTCCCGTTGATCTCGTCTTCCGAAGGAGGTTTAAAGAGCTCAATCTTAACATGAAGCGGTCTGCCCACGATCCCTGAGATTATCATATCCCTGACTTTCACAAATCCCGGCAGGGCTCTCCGGTAGTATGCAACAAATACGGGTATCCCTGCAATTTCAGAGGCTTTGTTGATCTCCGTACATTCGGCATAGTTGAGAGCCATCGGCTTCTCGATGTACACCGGTTTGCCTGCCTTCAATGCCTCAATGGCATAAATGGCATGGCTCGAAGGAGGGGTGGCAATATAAATTGCATTGATCGCCGGATCGGCTATCAGTTTTCCGGCGTCAGTATAGAATTTCGGAACGTTGTGTCTTCTTGCATAATCTTCAGCAAGGGCGGCATCACGACGCATCACGGCAGCAAGGCGTGAGTTTCTTACCTTGCTGAACGCCGGCCCGCTCTTTACCTCGGTGACGTTCCCGCAGCCTATGATGCCCCAGCTTATCATTTTTCGAGTCTTTCCTTAGAGCTCCAAAGGCCAAGGGCAGGGTTGGAGATGTAAAATATTTCATCACCGTCCGGCATCCTGTTGAATCCATCCTTCAGCTTACCGGGATCATATTTTTTCATCATTTCAGTGAGATCAGCATATTTGAAATTCACTGATTCAATTTCCTGCCTGGTAAGATGACCCGGGCAGAGAGTGATTGAAAACCTGCCCTCCGAACTGCCGTGGATAAGGTGTGCTGCAGCACTGAGATTCTGTTTCAGCTCCTCGTTGCCTTTAAGAGCTTCCAGGGTTGCAGGTGTCCCGCGGTATCCGTATTTCCTTATCAGCCTGTCGATCTCCCTGTCTTCCCCGAACTCCCTGAGGCCGGGGGCCATTACGATCAGTTCCCCGTTGTCGGCCATCGCCATGCGTGTGCGGTATATGCTTTTATTCCCAAGCCATGTGCTCTTGAACTCAGAAGGGTCGAGCCAGACAACGACTTTTTCAAGAGGTTTTTCCACCACCGTGAAGTTCACTTTTATGGAGAGCTCTGCAGCCCTGGTGAAAACTTCGTAACCGTCGCCGATGTACAGACCTCTCAAAACAAGCTGGCCGGTATCATTGCGGCCCACCACTGTGAGTATATATATTACGTTAAGATGTGATATGAAATGTTCGGAGGCGTAGTTAAGGAGCTTTCTGACCGGAGTGTCGGTTTTGCCCATCATTTTTTCCATTCCGTAAACAGCGCCGACGAAATGACTTTTATTGATTCCTTCCTGGCCGCCGGTACCCACGAAAAGGTTTTTGTTGTAATTGGCCATTCCGATCACTTCGTGCGGCACTACCTGACCTACTGAATAAATATGGTCGTGTCCGCCGTCAATGACAAGCCTGTTAAGCTGTGCGGGCCAGCTATAGTCAATGGCACCACCGGTAACTTCGGATACGAATTCGCCGGGAATTGTTCCAACGGTTACAACATCATTCCTCCAGTCGTGAACCCTGAAAAGTTCTTTGGGAACATCCCTGAACATCTCGCTTATCTCGCTGTCGGTCATGGGAACATGGGTCCCTAGTGCCGGTAGAATGTCCGTCAGGTTATTTCCGTAATATTTATAAAGAAGTGAGGTAATATCTCCTGCCCTTGAATGAAACCTGGTGAAATCAGGCGGCACTACCAGCACCTTCTTTCCGCGGCCAATTTTTTCGAGCGCCGAATAAAGCCCCTGTTCAAGCTCATCCGGCCTTATCTCCCTGTCCGGAGAACCGTCTTCATAATATATCATGATTCCAGATATTTAACTTTTTTCCACCTTTCACCTTTCCCCTTGCCCCATGCCCCCATGCCCCATGCCCCTTATACCCCCGAATATGCACTGAACCCTCCGTCAACCGGAATAATGATCCCCGTGACTGCACTTGAGAGGTCTGAAGCAAGGTAGATAAGGGTACCGCACATTTCTTCAGGAGTGCAGAAACGTTCCATTGGTGTTCCGTTAATGATCTTCCTGCTCCTGGGAGTCATCTCACCTGTCTTTTCATCAACGAGCAGAAAACGATTCTGGTTTGTGAGGAGGAATCCGGGGGCAATGGCATTCACCCTGACACCAACTTTTGCAAAGTGTACTGCAAGCCACTGTGTGAAATTATTAACAGCTGCCTTGGCTGCTGAATACGCAGGTATCTTTGTGAGCGGCCTGTAGGAGTTCATGGAACTGATGTTGATTATAACTCCCGATTTCCTGGCAACCATGTCAGTAGCAAATACCATCGACGGAAGAAGAGTCCCCTTGAAGTTGAGATCAAATACCTTGTCGAATCCTTCCGTCTGAAGACCGAAGAAGGTGTCTTCTGGTTTCTCAGTTCCATCCATTTTTTCAACTTTGGATGTAGCGGCCGGTGAGTTTCCTCCTGCTCCGTTAACCAGTATGTCGACCGGCCCTAGTTTATCATGAATGACCTTCAGTGCTGCCTGCAGCGACGATTTGTCAAGCACGTTTGCTGACAGCCCTATCGATTTCGTTTTGAACTCCTTTTCAATTGCGGAGGCGACCTCGGAAGCTGCATCCTGGTTAAGGTCGAGGATGACGATTTTAACTCCCTCGGCGGCAAGCGATTTTGCCATCGTTGAGCATATCACTCCGGCGCCGCCGGTAATTACTGCAATTTTGTCCTTAAGGTTGAGTGCGTTCATGTGATTATTTGTTGAATTTGAAATGATCTCTTGCATTCGTGTAGGAGATACCCTCTATGAGAGGTTTCAGAAGCTCCTCCTCATCGGGAACTGTGCCTTTTTCAACTTCTTCCCCGATAAAGTTGCAGACTATTCTTCTGAAATATTCATGCCTCGGGTAGGAGAGGAAGCTCCTGGAATCGGTGACCATCCCGATGAATCTTCTCATAAGCCCAAGGGAGGCAAGGTCCCTGATATGCTTTTCCATACCTGTCTTCTGATCGAGGAACCACCATGCAGCTCCATACTGGACTTTCACAGGGGTCGTTCCGTCGTTGAAGTTGCCGGCCATGGTAACCATCATCTCATTGTCGGCCGGATTCAGGTTATACAGGATAGTCCTTGCTAGCTGGTCTGTTTCATCGAGACTGCTGAGGAAGCGTGACATTTTAAGTGCATCCTGGGCGACACCTATCGAGTCCCAGCCCGTGTCGGGCCCCATCTGCCTGAACATCCTGGTATTGTTGTTTCTCATCGCCCCGACGTGGAATTGCTGAGTCCATCCTCTCCTGTGGTTCATCCTGCAGAGTTCCGTCATGATAGCACACTTGTATTTTTCAGCTTCCTCTTCCGATGGAATATCTCCTGCGAGAACCTTCCTGAATATTCTGTCAGCGTCTGCCAGGGTATAATCAGCGTGATAGAAGCGGTCGAGTCCGTGATCTGAAGCTTTCGTTCCCATCTCATTGAAGAAACTATGTCTCTTGTCCAGTACTTCCACCAGGCTCCTGAAGTCTTTTATTTCCCTGTCAGCCGACTGTCCGAGCCTGTTTATGTAGGCCTTGAACCTGACGGGATCTTCCGTTTTTACAACGTTGTCAGGTCTCCATGTCGGAAATACGGATATCTCGAACGCACCTTTCAGCCTGCTGTGATATTCAAGAGTGTCGGCAGGATCATCGGTCGTGCATACCACTTCCACTTTCATCCTTTTCAGCAGCGACCTGACACTGAATTCCTTTGTCCTCAGCATGGCTCCTGCTTTTTCATATATCTGCATTGCAGTCCGTGGCGACAACAACTCAGTTACACCAAAGTACCTCGCAAGCTCAAGATGAGTCCAGTGATAAAGCGGATTTCCAACGGTATATGGCACAGTCTCGGCCCACCTTGCAAACTTCTCAGTATCGGGTTCCTTCCCGGTGCAATATTTCTCCGATATCCCGTTGGTCCTCATCGCCCTCCACTTGTAGTGGTCTCCTTCAAGCCAGGCCTGCGTAAGGCTTTCAAACTGCCTGTCGTCGGCTATCATTGAAGGGGATAAATGACAATGGAAGTCTATAATAGGTTGATCCTCAGAATATTGGTGATAGAGCTTCACTGCTGTCCTGTTGAGAAGCAGGAAATCATCATTAATGAATGATTTCATATGTGTGGGTTTAAGAAGTTATACAGATAAATATCGCTTTTTAAAAATAGGAAAAAAAACGTTAACGATAACGAAATCATCGTCATTAATGCAAATTAAATTGCAATATGTTTATTATCAAGAAGTTCAAAACGCAAAAAAGTGTTTATGTTTTTAGTTGTGTTTACGGTCAAAGATTGTATTTTTGTTCTGCAGGGAAAAGGAAATCAATCCCGGTTTCGTGATGCCCGGAAAGACCTGACTAAAAGTTATATAACAATGAAGATAGAACTCAGATATGCCGCACATCCTGAAGATGTAAAAAAATACGGAACGGAACAGCTCAGGAAGGAGTTCCTGATAGAGAAGGTGTTCATAAAGGATGAGATTTCCCTGGTATATTCACTTTACGACCGTTATATGGTTGGCGGTGCGATGCCCGTAAGGAAGGAACTTGAGCTTGAAACAGGTACCGAACTTAAATCATCATTTTTCCTTGAAAGAAGAGAACTGGGAATGATAAATGTAGGCGGTCAGGCAGTAATACAGACAAAAGGAAAAACCTACAGGCTTGCCAGGAAGGAAGCACTTTACCTTGGTAAAGGAACCCGGAACGTCGTATTAAAATCGGTCGATCCAAAGGATCCGGCGAAGCTGTATATAAATTCTGCTCCCGCACATCATGAATATCCTTCAAGAAAAATAACCCTGAAGGACGCTGAGGTGATCATGCTTGGCAGCCCGGAGACATGTAATTACAGAAAGCTCAACAAGCTGCTGGTTAACAGCATTGTTGAGACATGCCAGCTTCAGATGGGAATGACCGAGCTTCAGACAGGAAGCGTCTGGAATACGATGCCCGTGCATACCCACAACCGCAGAATGGAAGCATATTTTTATTTTGAAGTACCTGAGAAACAAGCTGTCTGTCACTTCATGGGCGATCCCGATGAAACAAGGCATATATGGATGACCAACGAACAGGCTGTACTATCACCGTCGTGGAGCATACACAGCGCAGCAGGAACAGCAAACTATACATTCATCTGGGGTATGGCAGGCGAAAACCTCGATTACGGAGACATGGATGTGAGATACCCCGATACACTTAAATAATATCAATAGTAAGGATAATGAAAGAGCTTTTTGATCTCAGCGGGAAAGTAGCCCTGGTTACAGGAGGCACTCACGGCATAGGCCTTGCGATAGGACTTATCCTTGGCAAAGCCGGCGCCAGGGTATGTGTCAACGACCTGTCGGACGAGAAACTTGATAACTGCAAAGCCGAATTCCGGAAAGAGGGACTCGAAGTCTACACACTTAAGTTCAACGTCACTGACGAACAGGATGTGGACAGGGGAATAACTGAGATTGAGAAAAATGTCGGACCGGTAGGCATACTGGTAAATAATGCAGGCATTATTAAAAGGATACCTATATTAAAGATGCCCGTGGAAGACTTCCGGCAGGTGATCGAAGTTGACCTTGTAGCAGTGCTGATAGTCTCAAAACGCGTTGCACCCGGGATGATCGAAAAGAGGCAGGGCAAGATAATAAACATGTGTTCCATGATGAGCGTCTACGGACGAAATACTGTTTCAGCATATGCTTCTGCCAAGGGAGGTCTGAAGCTCCTAACACAAAACATGACCTGCGAGTGGGCTAAATATAATATCCAGGTAAACGGAATCGGACCGGGTTATATAGTCACTTCACAAACCGGGCCTATCCGCGAAAACGGACATCCATTCAACGATCTTGTTATGACCAGGACACCAGCAGGACGCTGGGGCCAGCCGGAGGATGTGGCAAACGCTGCACTGTTCCTGGCATCCGGGGCCAGCGACTTTGTCAATGGACATATACTGTACGTCGACGGTGGTATTCTGGCTAATTTCGGCTATGTGAAGGGTGAAAATGACCTTTGATAAAGTATTGCAGTCATACACAAAAAGGCTTTTCAGATTCCCGATTATTGAAATTCTCATTTAATCTGATTCCACCATGCACAAGAAGATTGTAACCTTCGGCGAGATAATGCTCAGGCTGGCAACCCCGGAACACCAGAGATTTTCCCAGGCAACCTCATTCTGGGCCTCCTTCGGGGGAGGAGAGGCAAACGTGGCAGTATCGCTGGCAAACTACGGCCTGAAAACAGAGTTCGTCACCAGGCTCCCTGATAACGATGTCGGCCGTTCGGTCATAATGGAACTCAGAAAACACAATGTAGGCACAGGCAGCATTATTTTCGGAGGAGAACGCCTGGGGATATATTTCCTGGAGACTGGCTCAGTATCACGACCGAGTAAAGTTATATATGACCGTGCACATTCGTCGGTTTCGGAGATTAGACCCGGGATGATTGATTGGGAGAAGGTCTTTACGGATGCCTGCTGGTTTCACTGGACTGGCATCACGCCTGCAATATCGCAGGGTGCTGCAGACGCATGCCTTGAAGCTATCAAAGCCGCAAAAAAACTCGGACTTACTGTCTCCTGCGACCTCAACTTCAGGAAAAACCTTTGGAAATGGGGTTCTGCGGCAAAACTGGTTATGCCGGCCATGGTGGAACTTTGCGATGTGATCCTGGGGAATGAGGAAGACGCCGAAAAGGTTTTTGGCATAAAACCTGAAGGCACAGACGTGTCGTCAGGAAAAGTCGACAGCTCGGAGTATGAAAGCGTATGCAGGCAGCTTAAGAATAGGTTCCCCGGGGCAGAAAAGATAATAATCACCCTCCGGGGTTCCGTCAGCGCCGATCATAACAGCTGGTCAGGGATTCTATATAACGGAAAGGATTTCTTCAATGCGCCTGTTTATCAGATCACCCATATCGTCGACCGTGTGGGCGGCGGCGATTCCTTTATGGGTGGCCTGATCTACGGACTCCTGAACTATCCGGGCGACGACCAGAAGGCGCTTAATTTTGCCGTTGCTGCATCGTGCCTGAAACATACCATACATGGCGACTTTAACCTCGTCACTATATCCGAGGTTGAGCAGCTGATGAAGGGCGATGCTTCAGGCCGCGTGGTAAGATAGTCCTTATTGTTTGTTATCAGGATTGTCGGGATGATCATCCGCATAAGGCCTGGCATACAGATCCTCCACTTTCACCCTCCCCTGATCATCATTCTGCTCATGAATGACCTGTGAATCATCTTCCCTTGCTTTTGAATTGAAGTAAAGAACCGCTCCCATGATGGGTGCCAGTGGTGTGGTCAGGGAACTTGCAAGGGCTGAAAGCACTATGTACCATGGATTTGACATAAAAGTCATTGCTTCAGCTGCTTCTTCGGGATTTGTCATGATCTTCAGGAAGTTCCCCGAGAAGGGTATCAGCACTAGTGACGATAATATTATGGCCGCAACTATAATCAGTAGAAGCAAAAGCGCCGTCCACCCGAGGTTAGGTCCGAAATGCCTGTGCGACAGCGTGAAAGTCCTGCCTATGGCATTTCCTATGTTGTTGCCCTCAGTCATCAGAACAGGGAGTATGAAAAGGCCTATCATGAAAACATACATGACCGAGAACAGAATACCAATGAAGAATACGATCACTCCTGCGGTCATGGCTGCAAGGGCAAATACCGAAAAGAAGATCATTATTATAAGAAAGGCAGGAAGAAAGATCAGCGATTTGTAGACCGATGTGAAGATATTCACACTGCTGTCCACCGGTTTGAAAATTATGAAGTACTGAAGAATGAGATAAAGCACCATGCTGACAGCCAGGGCTCCGAGCATCGGTCCGATCCATTTGCTGAGGGTATTCATCATTTCCACAGGATCAGTAATGCCGGCTATACTGCTGAGATCGATGGTTGAACTGAGGAACTGTATCCCTGCCGTGACTACAAATGTTGTAAGGAACAATGGCAGGAAATTCTTCAGGTAGAAGCTGAACACGGTACTGAACGCACTCTCAAG
>JALONU010000120.1 GCA_025454775.1 Bacteroidales bacterium
TTCTCAGAAGTGGTGGCAGAATAATAAATGTAGAAATTACAATTAATATGAGAAAAACAGTCATCTTACTTACAGTCTGTCTTACATTAATTTCCATGGTAGTTTACGGCCAGAAAAGTGAAGAACAGATTGTCAGCCCTGAATTCCATAAATGGGCTCCGACACCTCCCATGGGCTGGAACAGCTGGGATTGCTACGGACCAACCGTGGTGGAAGATGAGGTGAAGGCAAACGCCGATTATATGGAAGCAAACCTCAAGAAATACGGATGGGAGTATATAGTCGTCGACATAAGGTGGTACGTGGAAAACGACAAAGCAGGAGGTTATAACCAGCAAGATCCGCGTTACACCATGGATGAGTACGGAAGGTTTCTGCCTGCCCCAAACCGTTTTCCATCTTCATCGGAAGGCTTAGGTTTCAAGCCTCTTGCCGATTATATACATTCCAAAGGGCTGAAATTCGGGATCCATGTGATGAGAGGCGTTCCTGTTACCGCCGTCACGAGAAACACACCCATATACGGAAGCTCTAAAAGCGCAGGCGATATTTATTCCACTGATAATCAGTGCAGATGGCTGAGGGATATGTACACTGTCGACCCCTCAAAACAGGGTGCGCAGGACTATTATAATTCCATTATGGACCTCTATGCATCGTGGGGTGTGGACTTCCTTAAGATTGATGATCTCTCGTCTCCCTACCATGCAGGAGAAATAGAAATGATCAGGAAGGCCATCGACAGGACAGGCAGGAAAATATTGCTCTCCACCTCTCCGGGACCGACACCCGTGGAAAAGATATCACATATAAGCAACTATGCAAACATGTGGAGGACCGTAAATGATTTCTGGGATAACTGGCGCGACCTGAAGGAACAATTTGAAGTATGTGCCAGGTGGGCAGACGCAGGAGTAAAGTACGGCTACCCTGATGCCGATATGCTTCCTCTCGGGAAAATCGGAATAAGGGCAGAGAGGGGACAACCGCGGATGAGCAGGTTCACAAGGGATGAGCAGGTTGCCCTGATGACCCTTTTTGCGATATTCCGGTCTCCGCTTATGTTCGGAGGCGACCTTCCCTCAAACGATGAATTTACCCTTTCACTTATAACGAATCCCGGTATACTTTACGTGCACAGGAACAGCATCAACGGGAAGCAGGTTTTCAGGGATAATGATAAGATTGCCTGGAGTGCAGATGATCGTGCTACCGGAGATAAATTCGTCGCTCTCTTCAACGTATATGATCCGGCCCGGGAAACGGGTAACGGGGAAAGTCAGGCCGCAGGAACCTCAACCTCCGAAACGTCGGAAATAACAATAGATTTTAAGCTTCTCGGGCTTAAGGGAAAGCACCGGGTCATTGATGTCTGGACAGGGGAGAAGCTTGGTAAATTCAAGGATTCCTTCACTGCTGCGGTAAAGAGTCATGGTGCAGGACTTTACAGGATCAGATAGGGGACCTCATTATTTTGAAAGGTATGCGGGTTTTGAGAAAGCCATAAAGACAAAACCCGAACCCCGTATTCATCCTCAGTATACAGGATAAAACTGCAATAAAATGCGGGAATTTATTATTTTTAATCAATTTTTACCAGAGGTCTTGTACTTTTAAATATTACATGTTATGGAGAACCTGACAAATTCACGCCGCAGTTTTATAAGAAAAGCTGCCCTCGGCTCAATAGCCGCTATCAGCATCCCTGAGATCATTTCCGCCTCGGTACCGAAGAAGGCGAAGAACAAAAAGAAACTGGTGTTAAAGAAAGACTCCGTTATATTGTTCCAGGGCGATTCAATAACCGATGCGGGAAGAAACAGGGAGGACAGCAGTTTCAACACCCCCAGGGCTCTTGGAACGGGATATGCAATGCTCGCAGCCGTTCAGATGCTCGAAGAATATGCCGAACTTAACCTTAAGATATATAACAAGGGTATCTCCGGTAACAAGGTCTACCAGCTGGCAGAGCGCTGGGATAAGGACTGCATCGACCTTAAACCCGATGTTCTCAGCATACTTATAGGAGTGAACGATTTCTGGCATAAGCTCAACGGGAATTACAATGGGACAATAGACATCTATCGAAACGATTTCACAGCTCTTCTTGAGAGAACAAAGAAAGCCCTGCCGGAGGTACAGCTGGTTATCTGTGAACCTTACGCAGTTCCCGGAGTCAAGGCAGTGGATGAGAAGTGGTACCCCGATTTTTATGAATACCAGAAAGCTGCCAGGGAGATAGCTGAAAAGTTCGGCACGATATTCGTGCCATTCCAGGCTGTTTATGATGCTGGCATCAAGAGAGCTCCTGCGGCATACTGGACTAACGACGGAGTGCACGCTGCGTTTCCGGGCGCCCAGCTTATGGCCGAAGCATGGCTTGAGACCACAGGCCTGGACGACTGATGATGATGCTGGCGACGTCCCGATTGCAATCGGGTTGCAATCGGTACCCTTCTTAAAGTATTTACACTGACCAGTTAAGGCACGGATCACATCCCGATTGCAATCGGGACCGCGCCAGCGGTTATGAAATTAGCTTTCAAAATACACATTTCCCTTTTCCAGTGCTGCCCGGAGATCAGAGTACTTCAGGTCCCTGGTACCGATATTGCGTGACGCACACAAGGCTGCAGCAGTTCCTGCCGCCTGTCCCTGTCCCATACAGCAGACCGTATTCCTTGTTGACATATGGGCCTGGAAATCAGAGGTTATCAGCATCCCTGCAGCAAGCAGGTTATCTATGTTCTTAACTATTAATGCCTTGAACGGAACACCATAGGTCCCTCCGTTCCTTATCTGGTAACGCGGTGCTGAATCGTGGAAGCCGTATACCATAATATCATCATCGAAATGTCTGGCTTCAATAACATCGGCAAGTGTAATATCGTAGTCGCATGTTATAGTTCTCCCGCGCCGTATATTCAGCGAAGGGCTTGTCCTGGCAATGAAGGCGTTCTCACAGCCAGGCAGGTACTTCCTGAAGAGTTCCAGAGTTTTATACTGGTTCTGCCTTATTTTAAGCTCTGCTTTGGCAACTTCATCCCTGTTGGTCGGACTAACGGGCAGCTTGTAGTTCACCTTAATGAACATCAGGTAATTATCATGTACAGTTGTGGTTATGAGTCCTGATCCGAGGCTGACGACTCCGTCAACGAATTCCTGCGGAAGCTTGCCCTTTATGGTATACCCGCTTTCACTGCCGAACCTGATGATCTGCCCATCTTTGCCGCTGCGCATTCCATAAGCCAGGTCGCCCAGGGCGTTGTTCTTTACAAGGTATGCATAGAGCTTTTCTATGTTCACGTTTCCAAGACCCATGCTGTTGCAGACAGGATGGTCGTTGAGTTCTTTATATTCGGCGCCTGCAAATGCCGACAGATCGCCGTAAGCTGTACTATCGACAAAACACCTGCCCCTGAAAAGTTCCCTGCCCATCCGGCTCTGGGTTATCACACCCTCGATTGAAGATCTTTTTACCACAGCGCCGGCGACAAGGGTGTTTGTAAAGACGCTGACTCCCGCCTCATTCAGCATTTCGAGTGCAACAAGCTTGTACAATTCCGTATCTATGGCAGTACAGACACAGTCATAATCAATCTTGCCGGTAACATCGCCATGCCCTGTCGTACCTCCGACAACCATCAGCCGGTCGATTATCTCCTGGGCGATGCCTTTTACCACCTGGCGTTTCTGAACACCCGGAAAAGGCTTCCAGAGGTTAAAGAAGCTGTGAAGGGCTGTTCCTCCTTCGACCACCGTCCCTCCTGCATATCCTTTACCCTCGATAAGGGCAGTTTTTGCCCCGTTCCTGGCTGCTGCCACTGCCGCCACAACCCCTGCAGTCCCTCCGCCGGCAACAACAACATCAAATACCCTCGCCGGGTACTTTCCAGCTTCTTCTTTAAATTTGTCCTGATCTCCGTTATCCGGTAAAATCCGGCCAGCCGCAGGCAGGGCAATTCCTGTCATCATCATTTTCTTTGAAAAATTTCTTCGGTCCATGTCGTAGAGTTATTTGAATTCTAAATTTATGATTTTAGTATCCTACGGCAAATTTTTATGTAATAAATAAGGCATTAAAAAAAGTTAAAAGGTCCCAAATTCATCATGTTTTAACTCATCTGTCAATAAAATCAGTAAATTGAAATGCTAAAAATTATCACCTTTCAGGCATGAAATTGAGATCACTTAAAGTATTCAGCTACTGGTTGCCATTCCTGAGTTTTTTATTTGTGACGGGATCGGCTCATTCTCAAAAGAATATGGGTTCCGCTGTATTTGAATGGAATGCCCTGAAAGCTTCGGGTAAGTATGGGATACAGGAAAGGCAGGTACTCAAAGGAGCCACCCGTTCGCTGGGATTGTTTCAGATAAAAGCATATACGTTGATCGGGGGATATTCACTGAAGGACCACGTTGTCAAAAAAGGCACTGACGAACTGATCATAATAAAGGAAGGAACGGCAGTTGTGACAGTGAACGGAAAATCGGAAAGGCTATGGGAAGGAAGCGTCGTTGTGGCTTCACAGGGTGACGCTGTAAAAATTCTTAACGGGGCAAAAAATGATATGACATTTTACCTGTTCAGCTTCAAACCACGGCAAAATGAGGATCTGATTAAAAATATAAGGAAAGCTGATCCTTTTTTCAGGGATTGGCAGAGTATTGAGTTCAAGGCAAATACCAATGGCGGCAGACGCGATATAATGAGACAGCCGACCTCTGTGCTGAAGGAGCTCGAGATACATACAACCCAGCTCAGGGAAGGTCTTCCCAGCCATAGTTCCCATACTCATCCCGACGAAGAGATCATCCTCGTCCGGTTTGGCAGGGTGGAGGAGTCGGTAAACGGCTTGCCATATCAATGCGGCCCGGGATCGGTTATCTTTCTGACAAATGACGATGATCACGGTATCCGCAACATAGGTGCAGGCCCCTGTGAGTACTATGCCATCAGGTGGCTGACATACTGACTTACCTAATAAGGGCGATGAATACGGAAAAGATAGGGACCACGGGTCTTGCTGCTGCTTCGCTTCTTGCAGGTTTTTTTCATGCTCCTGCAGAGGCTCAGCTCAATACCCATCCTGTATCGCGGCCGAATATTCTTTTTGCCATCTCCGACGATCAGTCATTTCCCTATACTTCTGCTTATGGAACAAAGGGATTGAACACACCCGGCTTCGACTTCGTGGCAAGATCAGGTGTACTTTTCAATAATGCTTTTGTTGCAGCTCCCCAGTCAAGTCCTTCCAGGGCAGCGATCCTTACCGGTAAGAATATATGGCAGCTGGAAGAAGCGGGTACACACAGCAGCTATTTCCCGAAGAAGTTCACGGTTTTCACTGATCTGCTGGAACAATCTGGTTATCTGGTGGGATTTACTGCAAAAGCCTGGGGACCGGGTAATTTTGAGGATGCCGGCTGGAGCAGGAACCCTGCCGGTAATGCCTATAATTCGAAAAAATCATCATCAGTGCCGGCTTCAGGCATCAACAGGAATGACTACTCGGGTAACTTCACCGACTTCTATTCCCACAAAGCTGAAGGTCAGCCATTTTTCTTCTGGTATGGTTCTACGGAGCCTCATCGCACATATGAGCAAGGCTCCGGGCTTAGATCCGGCAAGAAGCTTTCAGATGCCCTGGTGCCCGGTTTTCTTCCCTCCGACTCAGTCATAATGAGCGATATCCTTGATTACTACCTGGAGATTGAATATTTCGACAGTCATCTGTTGAAGATCATAGAATTCCTCAGGGAAAAAGGTGAACTGGAGAACACTGTTATCGTGGTAACCGCCGACAATGGAATGTCGTTTCCTGCTGCCAAGGCAAACCTCATGGATTACGGCACTCATGTTCCTCTTGCTATATGCTGGCCTGAAAGGATAAAGGGAGGCAGGGTCTCTGATGACCTTGTAAGCATGACCGACCTGGCGCCAACCTTCCTCGAGATTACCGGCACCGAAAATCCGGTAAAGATGACCGGAAAAAGCCTTGCCGGCATACTGTTCAATACGGGCAGCGGTATTTCCGATCCTGCACGGAAGTATGTCCTTACGGGTCGTGAGCGTCATTCACATGCACGTCCCGACAATGTGGGCTATCCTGCCCGTGCGATCAGGACCGCCCGGTATCTGTATATCATGAACCTGAAACCTGAAAGATGGCCTGCCGGAGACCCTGTCCCTGAAAATTCTTCTCTCTGGCCGGGATTTCATGATATCGACAACGGACCTTCAAAGTCGTTTATCCTCGGGAACAGATCCGAATTGCCGCTGTATTTTTCCCTCGCCTATGAGAGGCGGTCTGAAGAGCAGTTATACGATATGATCTCCGACAGGGCATGCCTTAAGAATCTCGCAGCAGAGCCGGCTTTCAGGAAAGTTAAGGAACAGCTCAGAAAAACACTTCTTAAAGAACTCCGGAAACAGGGAGACCCCCGCATCCTTGACGGAGGTGATGTATTCGACAGCTACCCCAGGTTCGGAGCGATGAGGGAATTCCCAGGATTCAGGGAGGAAGGGAAGTATAACCCTGCTTTCATAAAAGGTAAATAGGCCGCATATTTTTTATTCATATTTTTAAAAGATGATGAAACCCCCCGGAAAAAAACTGCTGGCATGCCTGACTGCAGCTCTTCTCTTTCTTCTCGCGGGCTGCTCCGGCGGGCACAGTGATATCACAGGGGTGTTTTATGCCGATAACGAACCGGTTTCGGTAACCATCAGGGACGGAAAGATACTGGCAGTGAAGAAAATCCTCAGGCTGCCGGAGGAGAGAGCCGGCCTGATCGTGGCTCCGGGATTTATCGATAACCAGGTTAACGGATTTGCCGGGATATCATTTACTTTCGGAGGAGGAGAGCTCACCGCCGACGGCGTCAGGAAAGCTACCCTGGAGTTGTGGAAAACAGGTGTCACCACATATTTGCCGACGCTTACCACAAACAGCCATGAGCTTCTTCTTAAGAATTTTACAATACTTGGAGAGGTCATTGATGATCCCGGCCTTCTCGGGACAATTCCCGGATTTCATCTGGAAGGTCCTTTCATTTCGCCTGCAGACGGGTACCGGGGAGCTCATCCGCTGAGGTATGTACGCAAGCCTGACTGGAGCGAATTTACAGAGCTGAACAAGGCAGCCCGTAACAGGATCATTGAGGTGACCCTTGCTCCCGAAACCGAAGGCGCAATGGATTTCATCTCAAAATGCAGGGAGAACGGGATCATAGTGGGACTCGGACACCATAATGCCGACGCAGCAACCGTTTATGAGGCAATCGACCACGGAGCACGGATCGCAACTCATCTTGGAAACGGGTGCGCCAACATGATAAACAGGCATCTCAATCCCCTGTGGCCCCAGCTGGCAGACAGTCGCCTGATGATCAGCATTATTGGCGACGGTTTCCATCTTAATCCGGAAGAAATAAGGGTTTTTTACAGGATCAAGGGTCCGGAGAAGACCATCATTACTTCTGATGTCACAAGCTATGCGGCCCTGCCTCCGGGGAAATTTACGAACGTGGAAGGCGACACCCTCGAGCTGACACCGGAGGGAATGGTAAGATATCCTGCACAGAATGTGCTTGCCGGATCCGCATCACCTATAAAGAAAGGGATTGCGAATGTCATGGACGTTACAGGCTGCTCCCTTGAGGAAGCTGTGAATATGGCATCCAGGAATCCTGCAGAATTATACGGTTTTAAAGACCGCGGATCCCTGGAACCCGGAAAGCGGGCCGATCTTGTACTTTTCCGCCTTCAACACGGTGAGATCGTTGTTGAGAAAACAATTGTTGCCGGGAAGGTTGTCTATGACAAACATGATGATCAGGAATAAATAATAAAACATAATTCACAAACTTAATTACCTACTATTATGAAAAATCCATCCATTTCGCGCCGCAGGTTCCTTGGTACGACTGCAGCTGCCGCGGCAGCCTTTGCCATTATCCCTGTCGATGCCCTGGGAATACCCAAAAAGAACAAAAAGCCTAACTCGAAAGTAGGGGGAGTTCAGCTTGGCTGCACGACCTACAGCTACCGGAGCATGCCGCACAAGGTCGACGAGGTTATAGAGTACCTCCTGCTGGCAGGAATTAACCAGATCGAGCTCAGAAGTGTTGCAGAAGAAGATCTCGGATTGCCGCAACTGCCTCAAAGGCCAAGGGGGCAGGCGACGGAGCAGGAAAGGGCAGAGTTTGCCAAAGCCCAGTCGGAGCTAAAAGACAAGCAGAAGCAATGGAGGCTGACGTTGCCGATGTCGAGGTATGAAGATATGCGTAAGAAGTTCAATTCGGCCGGGATAAAGGTTAACATAGCCAAATTTGCTCCCTCAGCATGGTCTGACGAGGAGATAGATTATGCGTACAATGCTGCAAAGGTCCTTGGGGCCATAGGGATCACCGATGAGTACAGCGAGATGGCAATTCAGAGGCTGGGCAAGTTTGCCGAGAAGCATAAGAGCCTTGCCATGTACCACACGCACCAGCAGCCGGCTGAGCCGGGATTCTCGTTTGATACCATCTTCAAATATTCACCGGCAAATTACCTGAACCTCGATGCCGGGCATTATTTTGGTGCTACGGGATTGCATCCTAATGATATCATCATCAAGTACCATGACAAAATGAGGAGCATCCACATCAAGGACAAGACGGGCCCCAAAAGCACTCCGGCAGGAGCAAACATGCCGTTTGGCAAGGGAGAAACGCCGATAGCGGATATTCTTCTGCTTCTCAAGAAGGAAAAGTGGCCGATCAATGTTGACGTTGAGCTGGAGTATCAGATCCCGGAAGGTTCCGATGCAGCGAAGGAAGTTGCAAAGTCCATTGAGTACATGAGGAACATACTGGAGTAGAGGTTCCGGTCTTATTTAGAATGATTATCAGAAGAGAATTATTCTCATCTGATAATCATTCTCTTTTGATATTTAATATCTTTTGATATTTATTCTCATCTGATACTTATTGTCATCTGAT
>JALONU010000121.1 GCA_025454775.1 Bacteroidales bacterium
TTTGACAATGTTCTCGTGACATCCCAAAGATCGCAGACACCCAACAGGCTGAGGGGGATTCCCTACAGGAGCTCGTATCCCGGCTCAGTTACAGCGACACCTGCAACCACGACAGTTCCTACATCCTATGCCGGAGGTGAATATATGGTTGTTGAACCCGGGCCGACTAACATTGTCGCAAAGGATACGGTGCTGAAAGCAGGACAAACCACTATGTTTACCGTTGATGCAAATTTCGAAAGGAACAAGTATTATACTATTGTTGCCTGCGACCTGATGGCAGGCATGACTCCACTGGTAATAGAGGATCAGATCACCTCATTCACTACTCCCAAGAAGGTCAAAATGAGGGTTTTAAACGTTCTTTACGGGGTGGCAGCCAACGAGTTCGACCTGTGGCTTATCCACCAGCCTGCAACTGCAGAACTGGGAAGACCGCCATACCAGCTGGTAACAGGCCTTGACTACAAAACTGTTTCCGAATTCACGGATACAATAACAGCAGGAAGCTATAAGTGGGCTGTCACGGTCGCCGGAACTGTTCCTACGGCTATAACAGCTCCCACACCTGATCCGAACCCTGAAATAGGACTGAAGGGCAAAGCCTACACGATTACTTTCCCTGCAGGTAGCGTTATAATCGCTCCTGCGACAGCAGGAACGGCATTTGGTGAGAAATACACCTATACGCTTCTTGTATTCGGTCAGTTTGGGAAAACAAGTGTTATTGCACCTTACGGAGGACTCTTCAGGAACAGGCTTATGTGATTTTCACCTCCGCCTTCTAATGATCTGATACAGGGGCTGTCCTTTTACACGACAGCCCCTTTTGTTGTATTATTTTGCTATTTTTACACGTTTTCAAAGCTTACCCTTTATGGCAAAATCAGGCAGCAGGCTCGTTTCTCTCGATATCTTCAGGGGCCTTACTGTTGCTTTCATGATCATAGTCAACACCCCCGGAAGCTGGGACCATGTATATGCTCCTCTACGTCATGCGAAATGGCACGGATGCACGCCTACCGACCTGGTATTTCCTTTCTTTCTGTTCATTGTAGGTGTTTCTTCATGGTATTCATTTAAAAAGTATGGCCATGAAATAAATTCAGGCTCGGTACTGAGAATTCTCAGGAGAACAGCTGCAATTTTTGCCCTCGGATTGGTGCTTGCCATTTTTCCATATTTCGGAAGGGACTATTCGACACTAAGGATAATGGGTGTCCTACAGAGAATTGCACTTGCATATTTTTTCGCTTCACTGATATGTCTTACGGTAAAACGCGATTATCTCTGGATCATTATAGCTGTAATACTCCTGGCATACTGGGCGATACTGGGATTTTTCGGAGGCCCTGATCCGTACAGCCTCCAGGGCAACATTGCCTCGACATTCGATTCGGCTATCCTCGGAGAAAAACACCTGTACAAGGGATTCGGGATCCCCTTCGATCCTGAGGGACTGCTGTCGACATTCCCTGCTATCTGCACGGTGCTTATCGGCTTTTATGCCGGGGAAGTTATTGGCAAGGGCGAGGCCGGCATGAAAACAGCCCTTAAGCTCATACTACTGGGCGTTGCAGCCGCAGGACTGGGATTACTTTGGGGAATAGGTTTCCCGATAAACAAACCTCTCTGGACCAGTTCCTATGTGCTTTATACTGCCGGACTGGGAATGATCTTGCTGGCCTTCATTTATATGATTGCCGACATCGCGAACATCCGTTTCTGGGGAGTGCCCTTCCTGGTTTTCGGCACCAATGCCCTCTTTGCCTATTTCCTTGCCGGCATCTGGACCAGGATGATGCTGTACGTAATTAAGATAGGAGAGGGTGAAGAGAAGGTAAGCTTTTACACATGGTTTTACGAAAAGGTGTGCGTGCCGGTTGCCGGTAATCTTAACGGAAGCCTGATGTTTGCGCTGATCCAGGTGCTCCTGGTTTGGCTGCTGGCGTTCATACTTTACAGGAAGAAATTATTTATAAGATTATAAAACCGGCGACTGGCTAACGGCTACCGGCGACCGGCAACGAGTAAAGTATTGGATTGAAAGCCCCCCTGGGGGGTTGGGGGGTCTGGGTTCAGAGATTGCTACGATAGCTCCCCGTGGGTTGGGGGGTCGGTATTAAAAGATTGCTTCGTCCCGCCTGATGCGGAACTCGCAATGACAGAATATAATATAGAAAAGTCGTTCATGCACGAAACAGATAAAATAAGAGAAGGTTACAGAAAGTTCACCGGTAAACCTGAAACAGGAATAGATCCCCTGCCGCGATCAGGTTCCGACAGGAGGTATTTCAGGATCCACGGAGAAGGGACCACCCTTATAGGTGCCTATAATCCCAACCGCGAGGAAAACGATGCCTTTGTAGGGTTTACATCGCACTTCCTGAAAAAGGATCTGCCGGTGCCTGAGGTATACTGCTATATGCCTGAAAAAGATATCTATTTCCTCCGCGACCTTGGCGACACGAACCTGTACACCTGGCTTCATAAGCGTCCGGATATGGAAGATTTCAGCGGGGAGACAATGGAGCTCTACAGGAAGATCCTTCAAACGCTTGTTTCCTTCCAGATAAAGGGTATTGAAGGCCTTGACCTCGACCTGTGCTATCCCCACAGGAGCTTCGACCGCCAGTCGATGATGTGGGACATGAACTACTTTAAGTATATGCTCCTCAAGCTGCTTGCAGTGCCGTTCAATGAAAGAAGCCTCGAACACGACTTCAACACCCTTTGCGACTATCTCCTGGAGACTGGTCAGGATTACTTCCTGTACCGCGATTTCCAGACGGCGAATATCATGATCATTGAAAGCGATCCCTGGTTTATCGATTACCAGGGCGGCAGGAAGGGAGCCCCGCAATATGATGTCGCATCATTATTATACGATGCGAAGATCCCGATGTTACATAAAAACCGCGAAAGATTGCTCGAATACTACATAAATTGCTTCTGCGAGGCTTCCGGGGAAGACAAAAGCCTGTTCAGGGGCTATTACTCAGGCTTCAGCATGATCAGGATCATGCAGGCCCTTGGAGCTTTCGGGTTCAGGGGATTGTATGAAAAGAAACCTACTTTCACCGAAAGCATTGTGCCGGGTGTCCGCATTCTCAATCACATTGCCGGCGAGGCTGAAAATCACGTAAACCTGCCTGAACTGTATAAAACCATCAGGGCTATCGCTACAACCCGGTTATTCATGGATCTGTCGAAAAATGCTTCTGTTTCCCCAGGATGAAAGCAATGATAATGGCTGCAGGCAGGGGGACCAGGCTCGGAAAGATCTCCGGAACGATTCCCAAGGTTCTGATAGAAGTGAACGGGAAGAGCCTCCTGAGGCATGCCGTTGAAGAGTGCACTGCCTTTGGTTTTGATGATATAATCGTGAATGTTCACCACCTTGCCGTGATGGTTGAAGAGGAGATCGTACGCCTCCGAAAAGACGGATTCAGGATCACCGTCTCCGATGAGCGCGACGAATTGCTCGAAACGGGAGGCGGCCTCTTCAATGCCAGGAATTTCTTCTCTAAAGAACCTTTTCTGCTCTGTAATGCCGACACACTGGCAAGCATGGATCTTTCTGCTATGTATAGTTATCACCTGCAGAAGGGAGGCCTGGCAACGCTGGCTGTGCGTAAGCGTCCCGGGAAGAGACATTTTCTTGTAAACACTGAGGGCAGGTTAAGGGGATGGATCAACAAGTCAACAGGAGAGAGGATTGTGGCAGGGGAGGAGGACGAGACGCTTGAAGAAATAGCCTTCTCGGGACGTCACATCATCAGTCCGGAGATCTTCAGGCACATGAGTGAAGGTATTTATACAATGACTGCCGTATACCTGCACCTTGCAGATTCACATATTATAAACACATATCCTGATGACGGACTTTATTGGTTCAATGTAGGCACGCCCGAAGACCTTGAAGCTGCAAGGAACTATTTCACGAACAGAGTCTGATCTCATTATCCGCAACTTAACCTGTAATCTTTAACCTGTAACCTGGAACCTGTAACCTGGAACCAGCAAAACTACAGAGTCCAGAACGATCTTGTAAACAGAGTAAAGACGGTAATTATTTCAAGCCTTCCGATTATCATCAGCAGGCTCAGCACAACCTTGCTTATTTCAGGGATGGCAGAAAAATTGCTCATGGGCCCGACAGTTCCAAGACCGGGTCCGATACCTGCCATACAGGTCGCTACCGAGCTTGCGGATGTTACAGGATCAGAGCCTGCCAGGGCAAGAACAGAAGTTCCAATTATGAAGATAAAGATATAGATCAGTACAAATGACACTATGGAATTGTTTGTATTTTCATTGATAACTTTTCCGTTCAGCTTCATTGTTACCAGAGCTTTGGGATGATTTAGCCTGGTGAAGGTCCTTTTTATGTTTTTCAGCATTACAAGGTGTCTAGCCATCTTTATTCCCCCGCTGGTAGATCCTGTGCTTCCCCCTGCGAATAACAAAAGGAAGATTAGCATCATGCCCGCAGAAGGCCAGAGGATATAATCGTCGGAGGCGAAGCCAGTGCATGTTATGATAGAGACAACCTGAAAGAATCCGTTCCGGAAAGCTTCCCAGAAACCTTTTGAATGAGGAAGGAGTATAATCGTTGCAACCATCCCTGCAGTGAATACCACCCCGACATAAAACCGCAGTTCCTCATTGTGCTTTATCTTGCTGAAACTCCTTTTGGCCAGGTAGTAATATATCAGCATGCTTGTACCGGACAGAAACATGAATATCATTACAATGTACTGGCTGTAAGAGGAATAAAACTGAAGGCTGTTGTTTCTTGTCGAGAATCCTCCCGTGGCAACTGTTCCGAATGAATGGCACAGGCTGTCGAACAGGGTCATGTCGCCCATAACAAGGAGGATGGTTTCAGCAAGCGTGAGGCCAAGATAGATGATCCCCATCCTGACAGCAACTCCGCGTGCCTTTGAGTGTATCTTTTCCCTTAACGAAGATTCAAGGCTGAAGAGCTGGTATCCCGTAACCTTCAGGGAAGGCAGTATGATGATGACCAGTACTATTATGCCGATACCTCCTATCCAGTGCGTCAGGCTCCTCCAGAACAGGATTGAGTATGGTAAAACCTCGACATCGGTAAGTATTGAAGCGCCCGTAGTTGTAAATCCTGATGCTGACTCGAAGATCGCATTTACCGGGGATTGGATTGTTCCTGAAAGGAGATATGGAAGTGAACCCATTAGAGCCAGGAAGATCCAGGCCAGTGTCACGGCAAGGTAAGTATCACGGTTGCTGGCTTTGGTCACATCGCTGTTCCTGCCCAGGACCCTCAGCAATGACCACAGAAGAAGGGTGGCTGCTGTCGACAGAATGAAAGGCAGAACAGATTCCCGGTAGAAAAGAGCAGCCGGTATACATAAAAGAAAAGTCAGGGATTCGATGAGAAGTATTGTACTCAGGATCCTGGCAACAAGCAAAGGATTGATCATTTTCATATACGATCACCCACGGAATTCAGGGCACAAATATATGCTTTTAAATGGTACTTATTAATATCCTAAAGCCTCCAGAATGATTTTGAAAACAGGGCAATTACAGTTATTATTTCCAGCCTGCCGGTTATCATCAGTAACCCGAAAATGAACTTGCTGGTTTCAGGAAGAGCCGAATAGTTGAACATAGGACCTATCTGACCCAGCCCGGGACCCACATTACCCAGGCAGGATGCAGTTGCACTGGCTGCAGTTACCAGATCGAGGCCTGTAAGTGTTACGATTATTGTGCCTGCGACAAAGATGAACAAATAAAGGGCTATGAATGATAGGACTGTGATGCTCGTCTTTTCAGGGACCGGTTTGCCGTTCATCCGGATAGGGGTGATGATATTCGGATGCAGCATCTTTGTAAATGAGCCTTTTACGTTTTTTATTGCCAGCAGGTGTCTTGCCATCTTTATGCTTCCGGTTGAAGATCCGGTGCTTGCTCCCGCGAAAAAAAGCACAAACAGGAGTATAATGCTGGCCGCAGGCCAGTAAAGGTAATCTGTTGTTATGAAACCGGTTGTGGTTATGAAGGAGATAACCTGGAAGAATCCTTCCCTGAAAGCAGTCTCCGGCGATCTGCCTGCCTGGAATAATAATATAGCTGCAGCCGTCATTCCTGCGAAAAGCACAGTACCGGTGTAAAACCAGAGCTCCTCATTTTTCCTCACCTTATCGAACCTCAACTTCACAATGTAATAATAGATCACAAAGCTTACCCCGGAGAGGAACATGAAAATAGCAACAATGTACTGACTGTAAGATGAATAGTTGGTCAGGCTGGCATTGCGTGTCGAAAATCCTCCTGTTGCAACAGTCCCGAATGAATGACAAATACTGTCGAAGAGGGTCATATCACCCAGGTTCAGAAGGACTACCTCAGCAATGGTAAGTCCGAAGTACACGAACATCAGCCTGAATCCAACGGCTTTTGTTTTAGGCAGGATCTTTTCCTTAAGTGACGATTCCATGGTAAACAGCTGCTGTCCCGATATCTTCAGGGAGGGCAGTATTATGATCACAAGCACGATTATTCCCAGGCCGCCGATCCAGTGTGTAAAGCTGCGCCAGAAGAGGATGGAATGAGGTAATATTTCAACATCGTTCATAATGGTTGCTCCGGTTGTGGTAAAGCCGGAGGTTGCCTCAAAAAAGGCGTCTGTGAATGCCGGAACAGTCCCGCTGATTAAGTACGGTATAGCCCCTGCGATGGCAAAAATGATCCATGAAAGTGTGACAACCATGAATCCATCCCGTATATTCATTTCATGTAAGGGTGCATTTCTTGTTGCGATCCTTAGGATGATCCACGGTATGGCAGTGATCAGGGCTGACCACAGGAACGGACCCGGGGATTCGCCATAGATGTATGCAACAGGTACAGACGGCAGGAACGAGAGGGCTGCAATCAGCAGGATAGTGCTTAAAATCCTGAGAATTATAAGAGGATTGATTAGTTTCACTCTTCAGAGATCCGGTTAACGAACCGCAAAGATAAGCAGAAATACCAATTCCTTAGGTGATAAATAATGGACTGCCTGACCAGCGCTTATATATGATATAATTCAATTGAAACATTATTATATTCTATTATATTTGAAAACGTCACTTTAATACATCATTGTCGATAACTCAAAACTCAAAACTCATAACTCATAACTCATAACTCATAACTCATAACTCATAAGGTCATGGCAAAAGTCCTGGTTATAGGCGCAGGCGGGGTCGGAACGGTGGTGGTTCATAAGATGGCCTCACTCCCTGAAATTTTTGATGAAATAATGCTTGCAAGCCGAACAAAGTCAAAGTGCGATGCTATTGCAGCAAGGATAGGCGGAGACCGTGTAAAAACTGCACAGGTAGACGCCGACAGGGTGCCTGATTTGGTTAAGCTGATAAGATCATTCAAACCCGACATAGTCGTAAATGTTGCCTTGCCGTACCAGGACCTGCACATAATGGATGCATGCCTGGAGACCGGTGTATCATACCTGGATACTGCAAACTATGAGCCTCTCGAAGAGGCAAAATTCGAATACAGCTGGCAGTGGGCTTACCAGGAGAGGTACAGGAAAGCAGGCATAACTGCCATACTGGGCTGCGGGTTCGATCCCGGAGTTACATCAGTGTTCACCGCCTATGCGGCAAAACATCACTTCGACGAGTTACATTACCTCGACATCGTCGACTGCAATGCCGGTGATCACGGTAAACCTTTTGCCACCAACTTCAATCCTGAGATAAACATCAGGGAAGTTACCCAGAAAGGCAGATACTGGGAAGACGGCAAATGGAAATATACCAAACCTCACGAAATACATAAGCCTCTGACATATCCCGACATAGGGCCAAAGGAGTCTTATCTGATCTACCACGAGGAGCTGGAATCGCTTGTTAAGAACTTCCCGACACTCAAAAGGGCCAGGTTCTGGATGACCTTCGGCCAGGAGTACCTGACACACCTGCGCGTTATCCAGAACATAGGGATGGCAGGTATAGAACCGGTGATGTTCGACGGCCGCGAAATAATTCCGATAAAATTCCTTAAGGCAGTGCTGCCCGATCCCGGTGAACTGGGAGAGAACTACAAAGGCTGGACATCCATCGGCTGCCGTATAAGGGGCATTAAGAACGGCAAGGAGAAGACTTACTATATCTATAACAACTGCAGCCACGAAGCGGCTTACAGGGAAACGGGAGCACAGGGAGTCAGCTACACCACAGGCGTGCCGGCGGCAATAGGGGCAATGATGTACCTGAAGGAGATATGGAAGAAGCCCGGCGTTTTCAATGTCGAAGAGTTCGACCCCGATCCTTTTATGGAACAGCTTAACCTTCGGGGTCTCCCCTGGGTCGAGTTGCATGACGTTGACCTTGAACTATAATACCATAACACTTAACGCCTTAATGCCTTAACGCCTTAATGCCGCAGCGCCTTAACGCCATCCTTTCATGTCAATAGATTACAATATCATCCCTTCTCCCTGCTATGTGATTGATGAGGAACGCTTCAGAAGAAATCTCTCCCTGATAAAGCATGTTTCAGACGAATCGGGCGCCGAGATAATCCTGGCATTCAAGGGATTTGCAATGTGGGGTGTATTCGGCATTCTGAGGGAATATGTCAGCGGTGCTGCTGCAAGTTCTGCCGACGAAGCCCGCCTGTGCTCTGAAGAGATTGGTTCCCCTGCCCATACGTATTCACCCGTATTCGCTGACAGGGATTTCAGCAAGATACTAAAGTACAGCTCTCATGTCACTTTCAATTCACTGGAGCAGTATCACAGGTTTTCCTCCCGGCTGAAAAGAAGCAGGTATAAGATTTCACCGGGATTAAGAATAAATCCCGG